>JBFEPU010000091.1:0-9543 GCA_041549915.1 Anaerolineae bacterium
ATTTGGCCAATGCAGCCCCCTGGCCTATCATTGCAGGCAGCGTCCTACGGAGGTCACCGTGGTCAGGCACGCGAAAATCATCTCCACCGTCCACCGGCGCTATAACCCGTTGACCCGAGAGTGGATCCTTGTCTCGCCGCATCGCATGGAACGGCCATGGCTGGGCCAAGTCGAGGCTGTTCCGCCCGCCAGGCGCCCGGCCCATGATCCCGAATGCACCCTCTGCCCAGGCAACGTCCGCGCGAGCGGCCAGCGCAATCCGGCATATCCAGAGACCTTTGTCTTCGAGAATGACTTTGCAGCGCTCCTGCCGGGCGCACACCGCGTGAGCGATGCCGCTGGGAGCCAGTCACGGTTGCTGGTCGGCCAGCCGGAGCGCGGCATTTGCCGCGTGATTTGCTTTTCGCCGCGACACGACCTCACCCTGGCTGAGCTGCCACTAGAGCAGGTCCGCACCGTGGTGGACACCTGGACCCAGCAGCACCAAGAACTGGGGGCGCTGCCCTATATCAACTACGTTCAGATCTTTGAGAACAAAGGGGAGATGATGGGCGCCTCCAGCCCCCATCCGCACGGTCAAATCTGGGCCAACGAGACGCTGCCAACAATCGTAGCCAAAGAGGATCAGGCACAGGTCGACTACCTACGCCAGCAGGGGAACTGCCTGCTGTGCAACTACCTGTCTCTGGAGATGGATGAGGCCATCAGGACAGTGCTGGAGAACGAGCAGTTTGTCGCGCTCGTGCCTTTTTGGGCCACCTGGCCGTTCGAGACCATGGTACTCAGCAAGCGGCATGTGTCGGCGCTCACAGACCTTGACGACGCAGAGCAACACGGCCTGGCTGACATCCTGAAGCGGCTAACGACGCGCTATGACAACCTCTTCCAGGTATCTTTCCCCTACTCAATGGGCTTCCACCAGCGGCCGTCCGATGGCCAGGCTCATCCTGCCTGGCACCTGCACGCCCACTTTTACCCGCCTTTGCTGCGTTCTGCCACGGTCCGCAAGTTCATGGTGGGCTACGAGATGCTAGCCCAGCCACAACGCGACCTGACCGCCGAAGCGGCCGCTTCCCGTCTGCGTGAGCTAGCCGATCAGAGGGTGTCTTGACAGCAAGCCATTCTGTCCTGTCTTGGTCTGCCTCTCCAATAGAGGGACCCGGTTCCTTTCAGCTCAGAAACCGGGTCCCCAACTCATCCTCTATCCTGGGCCTTATGTGTCCTAGTGATCTGGACTTGCCCGCTTCACGGCGAGGGTCTCCTCGTACATGACTTGCGCGCTGCGCTGGCGGGCCTTGCCAGCCGGACCGCCGATCATTGCTGCCAGCTCGTGAACCCGGCCCTCCCCGTCCAGCACCTCCACGCGCGTCACCGTGCGCCCGTCGCTCAGTACTTTGTCCACCTTCAGGTGTGTATCGCCGTAGCAGGCTAGCTGTGGCAGGTGTGTCACGCAGAGTACCTGGTGTTCGGGAGTCAAGCCCCACAGCTTGCGGCCCACGATGCCACCTGCACGGCCGCCAATGCCTTGGTCGATCTCGTCGAAGATCAGGGTCGGCACCTAGTCGGCGCTTGTCAGCACTGTCTTCATCGCCAGCATGAGCCGCGAAGTCTCACCGCCGGAGGCCGTCTTGGCCAGCGACTTGGGCGGTTCTCCTATGTTCGGCGCGACCAGGAACTCCACGCGATCAATGCCGCTTGCGTCAAAGGCGTAGCGCTTGCCCTCCACTGGCAGGCCATCGTCCGCCTCCCTGCGCTGCATCTGAACGACAAAGCGAGCCTGCTGCATGTTCAGATCTTCGAGCTCTTCCTCCACCGCTGATTCCAGTCTGTCGGCCACCTCGCGCCTGGCTGCGGAGAGCTCTACCGCCCGTTCACCGACGGCCGCCAGCAGTCGCGCTTCTTCTTCCTGGAGCTCTGTGATCCGCTCCTCATTGTGCGTGATGGCGTGCAACTCCTCAGCGGCCTGCCCGGCAAAGCGCAGCACCTCGGAGATGGAATTGCCATACTTGCGCTTCAGGTTGTGGATCAGATCCAAACGCTCCTCCACTTCCTGCAAGCGCCTTGGGGTGAACTCAATGCGGTCTCGGTACGCACGCAATGTGCGGGCCAGATCATCCAGTTGGTAGGACGCTTCCTCGACCAGCTTGCGCTGCTCGGCGGCCTGCGGATCGAGTTTCTCCAACTCCGTCAGATCGTGTAGCACTCTGTTGAGCATATCCACGGCCGTCTGCTGCTCCTCTCCGCCTCCACCGAGCTTCTGGAAGGCGGAATTGGCGAGCGAAGAGAGCCGCTCCGCGTTCAGCAGCAGCTTGCGCTCGGCAAGGAGCTCCGACTCCTCGTCGGGGTCGAGCCTCGCGTCTTCGATTTCGCGCACCTGGTACTGGAGCAGATCGGCTCGTCGTGCCAGCTCCCGCTCATCACGTCGCAGAGCGGCCAGTTCCTGGCGGACGCTGCGCAGGGTGCTGACCCCTTCCGCGACAGCCGCGCGCTGCTGCTGTAAGCCGCCATAGCGATCCAAGAAGCCAATGTGCTCGCTGACGCGCAGCAGAGACAGGTGCTCGCCCTGACCATGGATGTCCACCAGACGCTGCCCGACCAAGGCGAAAGTACCCAGCGTAACCGCACGTCCATTGACCCGGGCCGCGTGCCGACCGGTGCTGTTGATTTCACGAGTCAGGATCAAGGTTTTGCCGCCGTCTTCCAATCCATGCTCCTGCAGCAGAGGAGCCAGTTCCTTCTCCAGCGCAGCCGAGAGTGTAAACGCACCTTCTATGCGCGCGCCCTCTGTGCCCGCCCGGATCAGGTCAGAGTCTGCGCGTACGCCCAACAGATTGCTCACGGCATCGACGATAATCGACTTGCCCGCGCCCGTCTCGCCAGTGAGCACGTTCAGACCCGGCGCGAAGATCAGGCGCAGATGATCAATGATGGCAAAGTTGGAGATGGTCAGTTCCGATAGCAAACCCGGCCTCCAGAGCTGATAGGTGGACGCTCGGCACTCATCAGCTTGCAGTGAGTCGGCACGCCTATCCTCCTTGGAGGAGGGCATCGAATGGCTTCACCAGACTCATTTCAATCTCCGCAGCAGCGTTTGATAGAAGTAGTCGCGCTCCCCAATACGCACGAACCGGCAGACATTGGGGCTGGCCCCTACTAGCACGGCATCGCCATCCAAGAGCTGCTCATCCACCTGCCCGTCTATGGTCAGCGCTGCCTCGTACTGCGCCGAGACCTGCAGGTGTACATGCGCGGAAGGCGGCAGCACCAGCGCCGTGGCCACACTCAGGTACGGCACGATGGGCGTCAGCAGCACGCTGGACAGGTTTGGATCCACGATCGGGCCGCCCGCCGCCAACGAGTAGGCCGTGGAGCCAGTAGGAGTAGCGACGATCACGCCGTCCGCCACATAAGTCGTCAGGTACTGGCCGTCAATGTACGTATCCACTCGAATTGCACGAGCCAGGCTGCCCCGGCTCACCACCACGTCATTCAGCGCCTCAAAGCACTGCACGGTCTGCCGTTCCCGCTGCAGCTCAGCGCGCAGCATCATCCGCTCCTCCAACCAATACTGTTCATTCACCAGGGCCTTCAGCTTGTCGCTGACCTCCGAAGGCTGCACTTCGGCCAGAAAGCCAACCCGGCCCAGGTTCACGCCCAGGATCGGCAGGTCATGACCTGCGGTGACTCGCGCTGTGCGCACGATGGTACCGTCGCCACCAAAGGTGATCAGCACGTCCGACTCATGGGCGTTCCGAAGCACCTGTGCTTCGTCCCAGGCCGACGCTTGCCACGCAGAAGCACCAAGATCCTCCAATCCGGCCTGAGTCTCCTCTGCCAACTGCCAGGATTCGGGGATCTTGGGATGATGCAGCAATCCGAAACGCTTCATGAGTCCTCTGTCGGCTCCACAATGCCGATCATCGCCCGCCGGTACTCCTCACCGCTAGTCGATGGATGGGTCTCGTCTCCAACTGTCCGCAAGGCGCTCCCGGGAACTCAAGAGCTCACACCAGCGCCAATCAGCTGATTATAAGCCCGTTGACCATAGGAGTGGAAAGATCGAGCAAAGTCACCGCGCCCGCCGCAGGCTGTCGATTCCCTGCAAGCCTGCAGACTCATGCCAGACGCCCGTCGCAGTGCTCACGATGCCCGCACCCCATGCAACGCCGCGGGTCCTCGTGGCTTGGAGCGACGTCGTGTGCTTGAAGCTGCTGGCGCATGATCGCCAACTGCGCCAGCAACTGCTCCCGCAGACCCCTGGTATAGTCGACCTGGAACACCGCATCGTGGTACTTGAGGTATCCGTAGCCAGGACGCTCGCCGTACTCTTCTTCCACGAGCAAGCAATAGGCTGCCAGCTGCAGGATATCACCTGTGTAGGGCTCTGTCACGCGGCGACCAGGCTTGATCTCCACGGGGATAACGCGTCCCTGCTCCTCAACCAGATAGTCTGGCTTCCCCGCCAGGCGGTACTCCTGCGAGAACAGCGGACGATTACAGATCTGCCACGCACCCGTGTCTGCGTAGACGATGCGTCCAGCCGGCAGCCCGGCCACGGCCCGCTGTCGCCGGCTCCAGGCCGACAGGCCCAGACCGGCCACCGCCAGCAAGAGGGCCAGGCGGAGCCAGACTGATGGCATCCGCTACTCTTGCCGCGGAGGCGTGATGATCACGTGTGCTCCCTGCGGCTGCCACTCGGTGAACCATTCTGCGGCTTCAGGCGGCAATCGGATGCAGCCGTGGGAACTCGGACGCACGCCCAGCAGATCCAACTCCTGGTACACCTTGACCCCATTCTCAGTCAGATAGGGCGCGCTGTGGATGAGCATCGCCCCGTAGTGATCGAAGAGATACCACCCATGGTCGGCGTACACGCCAAAGGAGAAAAAGGTACCTACGTAATGGCCTACCTCCCCCTCCCAGGCAGGAGTATGTGTCTCCTCCCCAGGCAGCCCGGTGCTGCACGGGATGCTTCGGATCAGCTGTCCATCCTGGTACACATGCATCATTTGCTCCTCCTGGTCAATAAGGACCAAGCGATGGAAGGAGGCCTCGGGCCCAGGAGTAGCTGTGGGGAACGGCGTGTTCGTCGTGGTAGGTGTGGGCGTGCTTGTGGGCAAAGCAGTCGCCGTTGGCACCGCTGTGGGCGCAGAAGGTACCGTCACGGTGGCTGCCGACAGCGGGGTCGGGCTAGATCGGCTTTCCGAGACTGCTGACTGGACGCTGCATCCAACGGACCAGAGTGCAAGGAAGAGGAGAAGCAGATGCCTGGTGCGCATCAGAGAGCTCTCCACGCGAGATACATCGCCAGCACTGCCACAACTGCAGCAAGCAGCAGCACCATATGGGCTATGCGCTGCACGCGCTGATAACGCATCACCAAGTACCCATGGGCGCGGTGAGCGGCCCGGCCTGCCGCCAGGTTCTGTCGGCGGACAGACCGGTATCCCTTCACCCTGCCCAGCCACCAGCTTCGTGCACAGAAAGAGTGCTGGCCGACCTCGCTCGCAGTCAGTGTCGGCCGCGAGCTCAGGTCAATCATCGCTCGGATCCTCCTCCGCGTCCTTGCCGGGAGCAACCCCGGCAGATGGCAGGACCCGCTGCTCAAAATCACGCAACGCTCGTTGCAGCGCCTCCTGGCGAGCAGCGACCGTCAAGTCACCCCGCGTTCGCTCCAGCACTCCGCGCACCATATCGGTGGAGCGCCGCAACCCGGATGTCAGCGCGTCGGGATAATCGATGGTCACTAGGACAGTGTAGACTTCTTCCATAATCTGTAGCAAGCGCTCGCAGCGATCTACCTCCCCGTTGCGGATCACATCCAGGACATGGCGGCGCAGCTCGCCCATCGCTTCCGCCAAACCCTTGAGGTACGCTGCGGGCAGCACATTGAGTTCCTCAGGACTGGGCAGCCCTCCGCCAGTGATCAGCGCATAGACAATGTTGGCCTCGGCGAATTCCTTGAGCGCGTCCTGGGTATATCCAGCGTGGTAAAGATCCGGATGCTCTGACAGATCTTCTACCATCCGCTCCGCTCCCTCGCGCGCCGTGGACAGCAGCTGAGCCGCGCGATCGTGCTCTGCGCGATGCGTAGCGCGAATGGCCCGTGCGCAGTGGCGGATCAGCCCCCGCGATCGAGCCAAGGCCTGATCGCGTGCCACGTTCTTGACCTCAAAGTATCCGTCGGCCCGTTCAATGATGCTGTCCAGTCGTTCCACTCTACGCTCCCTTTGGCAATCGCTCGCTATTGTAGCGCAGACCCTCACATTTGACAAGGGCAGTTCGGCGGTCGCACGGCAACAAGCTCCCCCACCACGCTAGAACACAGGCCTCTGGAGCCGTCCCGCCCCTCAGGGTCATACGGCGACCCTTGCGTGCCTGCCGCAGGATCGCTCCGCGGAGTTGCACGACCTGCAAGGGTGCACACTAGGATCCACAGGTGAGAGAGGTCGAGGGCACCGATGGGAACCTTGACTGCACCGTAGCCGGCAGCCTCGCCGGCCTTCGCGGTGAGGACCGTCGCAGGGGTATCGGCTGCACAAGGCCGGGCACGGTCGTCTTCGCCACACAGATAGCGGCAAACGACGTTGGGGCGGCGGCAGCACCGCTTGTGCTCATGACCACGGCGTCTGCCCCGTTCGTCCTTTTGGCCTAGCTGCAGACCTCGAGAAGGCCCGGCCATGCTAGCGAATCGCTTGACCAACCCTCAACCCGCACTCCTGCCACGAGCTGATGCGTGGCGGTCAGTTCCTCGCAGATGGGATTGAAAGCCCACTCTTCCCAGCCGAACAGGCGCATGACGTTCTTCACGGTCATCAGACCCGCGTTGCGTAGGTGTGTCAGCAGCAAGGTGCGCATGGCCTCGTCCCTGGCAATCGCCGCTGCCCGCTCGGGCAAATCAGGCCAGTGGCGCTGCAGGATGTCATACACATAGCAGTACTTCCAGGCATTCGCATCGGACACACCGGTCTTGACAATCTTGAGTCCCACCTGCAGTTCCAGAACAGCGCGGTCAAACCGCGGCGCATTGTTCTTGCCACTCAGGCCCGCTCTGCGCCGCAGATGGCTGGTCGGCAGCGCCCCGTGCGTCAGCAGCGCCTCATACACTCGTTTGGCTTCCTCACTGAGCCTACCCTCCTCATACTCCGTCAGGTAGTCTTCGAGACTGCCAAAGTTCTCCGACAACGCGTAAAAGTGCGGTAGCAGCTCCAAGGATATCAGCATGGGCTTTTTGCGCAACAGCTTGCCGTAGTACACGAGGCCGCGTGACGGCAGGTCGTCCTTCCAGCGCCAGGCACAACCCAACTCCCGGTCATCGTGGTGCCTCGGCAGAGGACGGCTCTCACCACAGATCGCCTCCCACAGACTGGGCATTTCTATCCCCTTGGCCGGAAACAGAAAACAGAAGCCGACATCATCAACGAATTCGACCGCCTGCTGCGGGGTGCGCAGCCTCAGATCGGGTCTGCGGCGGTAGCGTCTAGCGCGCCACGCCTGAACCCGCTCCGCAGTGCACGCAGTCGCAGGAACCGTCGTCATTGCCACGCCCCTAGGCTAAGAAAGGATTGTGCGTGCGCTCAAAGCCAATCGTTGTCTGCGGACCATGGCCGGGATAGACGACGGTCTCAGCAGGTAGGGTGAATAGCTTCTCCCGAATCGACTGCAGCAAGACTCGATAGCTCCCTCCGGGAAAGTCCGTTCGACCGATTCCCTGGTTGAACAGCACATCCCCGCTGAACACCACCTTCGCCTCGGAACACCAGAGGCTGACGCTCCCAGCCGAATGCCCAGGGGTGTGCAGCACTTCCAGTCTGGTGGAGCCAAGTTCTATGGTTGCTCCCTCCTCAAGCGACACATCAGCAGCAGGACTGGGACGAAACTTGCCCATGAACAATGCAAAACTGCGCAAAGGATTGGTCAACATGACTGCGTCATCTGGGTGAATGGCCAGAGGCGCGTGCAGTTCCTCCAGCACCTCGCGGTTGGCCGTGATGTGGTCAACGTGCCCATGTGTGTTGACGACGAGTTTGACCTTGAGATCCAGACGCTGGCGTGCCTCCAGGATGAGGCCGGCGTCTCCACCGGGGTCGATCACAATCCCTTCCTTCGTGGTCTCATCCCCCACTATGTAACAATTGGTCTGAAAAGGTCCAACGACCAGTCGCTCGATGATCAAACTGCCCTCCTCAACCGTCATCTGCAACGGACGGATCATTTGTCGCTCGCTCAGTGTGTCGCGGAGTATAGCACATTTGTCCTGTCGCCACAACCGCCTGCCGTATCGCCATGTGGTATAATGAAACGAATCGATGGACTAGGAGGCCTGGCACATGCGCCTATCCAGACTGTTCGGGCGTACATTGCGCGAAGCACCTGCCGAAGCGGAATTGCCCAGCCACCAACTTGCAGTGCGCGCCGGCCTGATCCGCCAGCTGGCGGCCGGCATTTACAGCTATCTACCGTTGGGCTGGCGTGTGCTTGCCAAGATCGAGCACATCATGCGCGAAGAGATGGATGCAATCGGTGGTCAGGAGATGCATATGCCGGTGGTCAACCCGGCCGAGATCTGGCGGGCCACCGGTCGCTACGATGGTCCCGCGCCTGGCCCGGCGCTGCTGCGCTTCCGCGACCGTGCGGGCCACGACATGGTGCTGGCCATGACCCACGAGGAGGTTGTGGCAGACCTGCTTCGCACCGAGATCAAGTCCTACCGTCAGCTCCCACTGGTGATCTACCACATCCAAACCAAGTTCCGTGACGAACCGCGGGCACGTGGCGGGCTCATCCGCACACGTGAGTTCACGATGAAAGACGCGTACAGCTGCCATCCCGATTTCGACAGCCTGGACCAGTTCTACCCGCGAATCCGCGACGCTTATGTTAACATCTTTCGGCGCTGTGGGGTGCACACTATCGCCGTAGCTGCCAGCGCGGGAATGATGGGCGGTGCCGTTTCCCATGAATTCATGCTAGCCTCCGACGCAGGTGAAGACACTCTCCTTGTCTGCTCCAACTGCGGCTACGCGGCCAATGCGGAGACAGCAAGGTTCACCAAACCTTCAGGAATGTCGGAGGCGGAAGCTCCTCTCAGCGAGGTAGCTACGCCTGACTGCAAGACGATCAAGGAGGTGGCGGAATTCGTTGGTGTGTCTGCGGAGCAGACGCTGAAAGTGGTCTTCTGCACTACCGATACGGCTGAAGTCGTGCTGGCCCTTATCCGCGGTGACCTGGAAGTGAACCTGGTGAAGCTGGCGAGTGCCCTGGGAGGTCCTGAGCTCCACCCATCAAGCGAGGAAGAGCTGCAGGCGGCAGATATCGTCGTCGGCTACGCCTCACCAGTGGGTCTTTCCGGTTTCCGCATTGTCGCTGACGACTCAATCACAATGGGCGCCAACTTTGTGGCCGGGGCCAACAAGCTGGGATACCACCTGACAAACGTCAACTACCCACGCGATTTTGACGTCACGACCATTGCTGACATCGCTCTCGCCCGGGCTGGCGATCAGTGCCCAGAATGCCAGACTCCAATGGGGACAACGCGTG
>JBFEPU010000092.1:0-9529 GCA_041549915.1 Anaerolineae bacterium
GTAGCCCCGGGGCGGCCAAAGAGAATGTTCTCACGCGCCGTCCCGTGAAAGAGGAACACATCCTGCAGAACGATGCTGATCTGCTGTCGCAGGCTCTTGAGCGTCAAGTCGCGGAGGTCGTGGCCGTCCAATGTGATTGAGCCCTCGCACACGTCATAGAAGCGGGGGATGAGATTGGCCATCGTCGTCTTGCCCACGCCTGTCGGCCCCACCAGCGCTACGACAGTGCCCGCTGCGATCTCGAGGTCGACGTCCTCCAACACCTTGCCGCCCATCGCATACCAAAAGCACACGTCGCGGAAGGCAATGACACCTTTCGCCCGGCCCTCCAGCTCGATGGCATCCGGGCGCTCGACTACGTCGGGCTGCTCCTCCAACAATTCAGAGACGCGTTCCGCACCTGCAATAGCCTGCTGGATGGTCTCCCACGCCTGGCTCAGGGCACGCACCGGTTGGTAGAGCATCTCCAGGTAGAGGAAGAAAGCCACCAGATCCGCCAGCGGCAGTGCTTGGTCTAACACCAGCCGTCCGCCAAAGTAGACCAGAACGATGGTGCCCAGCGCCGATGCGAACTCCACACCCGGGTGAAACGTGGCCATCAGACGCAGTGCGCGGAGCAGCGAATCGCGATACTTGGCGATGTGGTGGTGGATGCGGACCGACTCAACGTCTTCTCTGGTAAAGGCCTTGATTTCGCGGATCCCCAGTAGATTGTCACCCAGCGCTGCATTGAGTTCGCCCAGCTCGACTTGACGCTGTCGAAATGCCGGCCGCACGTACTTGACAAAACCCTGCATGCCCAATGCGATAAACGGAATCGGGATCATGCTGAGCAGCGCCAGTCTCCAGCTCAGGAGCATCAACACTGCAGCAACGCCAACCAGCGAGAGCGCATTCACCGTCACGTCAGGCGTCCCGTGTGCGATCAACTGTTCGATCAAGTCCGAATCGTTGACCATGCGCGACATCAATTGGCCGGTCTGTTTGTCCTCATAGAAACGAAGCGACAAACGCTGCAAATGCTGGTAGATGTCCAACCGGAGGTCGGCCACAACGCTCCAACCCGCCACGTGAGCCATGTAGCTCCTGACAAAGCGCAAGCCTGCGCGGGCGCCGTACACCGCCAGCCCCACCAAGGCCAACTGAGTGATCACATCCGCTCCCTCGGGCCCCACAGCCGGATCGGTGACCGTTTCGACCATAGACTTGACGACCCATGGGGCGAGCAACTGCACACCCACGAGCAGGAGCATGCTCACAACCGCCAGCGTCAGCTGGCCAGCATACCTGCGGGCATATTTCCACACAAACGTGAGTACTTCCACCGCATGCGCCTCCACAGCAATTCTTCCCAGTCAGGACCGAGGCTCGAGCAGCTTTGGCGTCGCGCTCCACAGTCAGCCTGCCTCTGGCTTCGTGCCCAAGGCTGCGCCAACCTGTCCAGTGGTCCTGACAGGTGATCAGTCGACGCGAGTTGGGATGGCTGGGCTGCTGGGCATGGCCCCCCAGAATCCGGAGGCCCGACCTGCCGCGGCAGCGCCGACCCCTTGAATAATCCGCAAGAGCAGGGCTTTGCCAAGCCAGCGGCAGATCCTCCCGCCAGGCGGTCAATCTGGCGGGTCTCCCTACCCGCAGGGGTCGCGGTGATTATGAAAACCCAAAGACCATCACCTTGTGCCACGTGTGGATGAAAGTGAAGACAACCGCAAGCAGTGCATAGACCCCAGAGCGTCCGATGAGGGCAATCCCTGCCATCCAGATCAAGGGAGTGTAGGCGGGTGCCAGTATCCCGATCGCACTCTGGCTCCATCGCGTCTCTCGGTTGTACATCTGCATCACCCATGAGGCGCCATAGCTGACCACCCCTACCACATAGATCGCCAGCCCGGCCTTGCCATAGGAGTGTTGCACTTGAAGGGGCAACAGAATCGGAAAACCAAGCACCAGCAATCGCAGGGTTTTCTCGAGATTCACGATGACCCGCGGCACCCTGGCGTCGGAGAAGTATCCTTCGGGAAGCTTGGACGAAAAGAGCGCGTTCCACAGCAAAACGGGGATGATCAACAGGAAGCAGTTCACCACTTGGAGCCCCAGCATCGTTCACCCGCTCCTCTCTGATGGGATCATGCGCCCTCCATCGACAACGACTCAAGTACCCCCTTCAACCTCTGCCAGGTGGAGCCTTCCGTCTCTCAGGCTCGCGCCGTCCCCTCAACCATGGGCACACCTCCTCCACAGCCTGCTATGCCGGAATCTCTCCTCGCCTCGGCTTGCTGCGCGAGATCCGCGAGTTGGCATACTGCCTTCAAACCAGTCAAGTGGCACCGGAGGAGGACGTCAGGAAGGCAGCTGGCTCGTCCGAAATCGTGCCATGTCGCCCAGCCGTCACACAACTCATCGATTTGCTAATCATAGTATAGCGGTGGGCAAACGGTGCTCCAAACCGCTGGCTGCGTGCGGTAGCCGTCTCAGACCGCTGATTCTCCGCCAGCCGTCAGGCACCTTGACCTTCTCCGTCACCTTGATGTGGCAGCCACCATAGAGTGCTTCAGTGAGTTGCCCCTGTGGTGATGTAAGAATCGGTGAGTTGCTGGCCCCGCACGTTCACTTCACACCGCAGGCGTGACTTTGTCCTCTGATTTTTGGGTCACTTCTGCTATAATGTACATGGCGATGGCAGGCGTCTCCAATCTGTTCGCGGCCGGCGACAGGAGAAGATGATGCGCTTCCAAGACCGACTGACAATGGAGTTTCACGTTTCGCGCAAAGCTCGGGATGTGTACCAGTTTGACGAGACCCTGTTCGCGTTGAGCGGCAACGTCATCTTTGCCAACTTTTTCGCCGCGCGGGTCTTTGCCCAGAAGATGAACGACAAGCGTGACCTGGTCCGCTTCCCGGAGCAGGCAGTCCAGGCAGGGCAGATCACTGCCATGGGCCTGATCGACGAAATCCTACACTTTGTCGTCGGCCTGTACCGTGAGCAGAAGAACCCGCAGAGCATGGAGCAAGCCGTGGCCTGGCTGGAGGAGAGGCTTGGCAAGGAGGCGGTGGACGAGACCCTGCGCCAGTTTGCCGACCAGTTTCCCCCGCTGGCCGTCTATCGCCGGGAGGTTGATCTCGAAGTCTACCTGCAGGGGGAGACTGCGGGCGTCCCCAACCGCCAGATCGTGCTGGAAGAGCTGTTGATGCTCTGGCTGGCCAACAAGAACCTGGCCTTTTCACCCTACCTCGAGCTGTTCGACGACACCTCCATGGAGAAGGAAACAGCCTACCGACCGATCATCGCCACACTTGCCGACTATTTCGAGACCCAGCCCGCCTTTGGTCCCTACAATCAATTCCTGGTGGACATGCTACGCGATCCGGCCATCAAGGTGCCCCACTCGCTTTCTGGTCAACTGGAGTACATACGCGAGACATGGGGCCCACTGCTTGGCCGGTATCTGTACCGCCTTCTCAGCGGGCTGGACCTGATCCGGGAAGAGGAGAAGATGCGCTTCTTGGGCCCCGGCCCCAGCCGTCCGTACGAGTTTGCTGGGCTGGAGATCGAGGCCGAGCGCTACAGTCGCGATCGCGACTGGATGCCCCGCGTGGTGCTGCTGGCCAAGAGCACCTACGTGTGGCTGGATCAGCTATCCACAAAGTACAAACGATCCATCACCCGCTTGGACCATATCCCCGACGAGGAGCTGGACACCTTGGCCCGCTGGGGTTTCACCGCTTTGTGGCTCATTGGCGTTTGGCAGCGCAGCGGCGCCTCGCGGCGCATCAAGCAGCAGATGGGCAACCCCGAAGCAGTAGCGTCGGCGTACTCGCTGTACGACTATGTGATCGCAGACGACCTGGGCGGGCAAGCAGCCTTCCAGAACCTGAAGGCACGGGCCTGGCAGCGGGGCATACGCATGGCCGGCGATATGGTGCCCAACCACGTGGGCATTGACGGCAGATGGGTGATCGAGCATCCGGACTGGTTCATCTCCCTGGATAACAGCCCCTTTCCTTCGTACACCTTCAACGGCCCGGACTTTTCCGGGGACGACCGAGTCGGCGTCTTCGTCGAGGATCACTACTTTAACCGCTCCGACGCTGCGGTGGTCTACAAACGGCTGGATCGCTGGACGGGCAGCGTCAAGTACATCTACCACGGCAACGACGGTACAAGCATGCCCTGGAACGATACCGCCCAACTGAACTACCTCAATCCCGAGGTTCGCGAGGCGGTGATCCAGACCATCCTGCACGTGGCGCGCAACTTCCCTGTCGTCCGTTTTGACGCCGCCATGACGCTGAGCAAGAGGCACTACCAGCGCCTGTGGTTCCCGGAGCCCGGAAGCGGGGGGGCTATCCCCACGCGTGCAGAGCACGGATTGACCAAAGCTCAGTTCGATGCCGCCATGCCACAGGAGTTCTGGCGCGAGGTGGTGGATCGGGTGGCAGAAGAAGCCCCCGAGACTCTTCTTCTGGCTGAGGCTTTCTGGCTGATGGAAGGATACTTTGTCCGCACCCTGGGCATGCATCGTGTCTACAACAGTGCCTTTATGAACATGCTCAAGGCCGAGGACAATGCCGAATATCGCACCACCATCAAGAACGTGTTGCAGTTTGACCCAGAAATCCTCAAGCGCTTTGTCAATTTCATGAACAACCCCGATGAGGAAACCGCGGTCGCTCAGTTTGGAAAAGACGACAAGTACTTTGGCGTCTGCATCATGATGGTCACCATGCCTGGGCTGCCCATGTTTGGCCACGGTCAGGTCGAGGGTTTCACTGAAAAGTATGGCATGGAGTACCGGCGTGCCTATTGGGATGAGCAGCCGGACGAGCACCTCATCTGGCGGCATGAACGAGAGGTGTTCCCGCTGCTGCACCGTCGGCACCTGTTTGCGAACGCCGACCACTTTCTGCTGTACGATTTCTACGCACCCGAAGGACAGGTCAACGAAGACGTATTCGCCTATTCGAACCGCGCCGGCGATCAACGCGGCCTGGTGGTGTACCACAACAAGTACGCGTCCGCTCAGGGGTGGATACGGACCTCGACTGCCTACTCAGCGAAGACAGGAGACAGCGGTGATCGCACCCTGGTGCAAAAGAGCCTCGGCGAGGGCCTCGCCCTGCACCGCCA
This sequence comes from Anaerolineae bacterium, assembly GCA_041549915.1. Taxonomy (GTDB): domain Bacteria; phylum Chloroflexota; class Anaerolineae; order UBA2200; family UBA2200; genus JBFEPU01. The sequence goes on from JBFEPU010000092.1 coordinate 5,126, forward strand.
AGACAATCATTACTGCATCTTCCGCGATCACATCAGCGGGCTCGAGTACATTCGCAGCTGCAAAGAACTGCATGAGCGGGGCCTGTACGTCGAGCTGGGAGCCTACAAGTATCATGTCTTTCTCGATTTCCGCGAGGTGCAGGACAACGTTTGGCACCACTACGCACACCTGACCGCCTTTCTCAACGGGCGTGGCGTGCCCAGCATTGACGAAGCGCTCAAAGAGACTTTCCTGCAACCCATCCATCAAGCACTGAAAGAACTGGTCAATGCCGATACCTTCCGTCGCTTGATGGACGCCCGCCTCACCCATCCCCGTGGCCGGTTGAACCAGGCCCTTCTGCAAGAGACGGAGCAGAAGACCCTGCACCTGCTGCAAGAAATCGAGCAGTTCACAGGGATGACAGCGGACGACGCAGCACTGGCTGGGGAGATGCGTCAGGAGCTGGAAGCGCTTTTGAAACTGCCTCTGCTGCCAAGTCGCGCCGCCTGGTCGAAGGCTGCAAAGTACAGAGCGGTCGCAGAATACCTGACCGTGAATCTGAACGACGACGCCTTCGTCTGGGGCTGCCTCTTGGGCTGGTGGTGCGTTCACTCGCTCGGCAGAGTCGCTGGCGAGGCGGATGCGGAGGGCCAAAGTCGCAGCTGGATCGATGAGTGGCTTCTAGGCAAGGTACTGGCCGGGGCCCTGCAGGACCTCGGAGTGAACGGGCCTGCGGCTTGGAAAGCGGTCGCGGTCATCAAGGTGCTCACCAGCCATCAACGATGGCTTGCCACGGAAGCGCCTGATACCGCCAAGAGGGCCCGTCAGATTCTGGAAACCCTGCTCCGGGACAGTGAAGTGCAGCAGTTCGTGCAGGTGAACCGCCACCAGGATGTACTGTGGTTCAACAAGGAAGCCTTCGAGCAAATGCTGTGGTGGCTGGCGTTAGCGGCGGGAATCCAGGCCACTGCGTTTCGCACAGCAACCAAGGCAAAGGAGGAGATGCTCGTCTGCCATGAGATCGTCCAGCAACTGCTGGAGGCTGCACAAGAGTCCGGATATCAGGTCGAGGAATTGCTGAGGCTGGCGCGACTTTAGTCTCAGTAGCCTTCGTGCAGGCACGGGCGAGCCAACAGGGAGCTACTCGCCGCCACTGCCCCGAAGGAGCTGCTCATTGTGCGCTGAGTCAAACTCCGTGGGCAGAGTGGGCTTGCCAAGTGCAGAGCAGTGCCCAGCCCTTTCCGACCAAGAGACACGCCTTCCTGCCAACTGAGCCCCAGCAGATTGGATGATTCAGGTGATGTCCTCTTGGAGGGAGAAGCCAGCATCTAGGTGCAATACCGCCACTGGAAGAACCCGTTACCTACGAACCCACCGTCCGTCATCATAATGGGAAACTTCTGCCGGAGCAAGCCTACAGCAGCACCTCAGTCTTGTCCCCGGCTGCGTTCCCACACTGGCAGGTGCGTGTCATCTGACGCTCGGCGCTCAACAGGAAGCTGCCTTGCGCAGTGATGCACGCGACAACATGTGCCTTTCGCGTTGCAGCGTGAATTCGCTCGTGAACAGACGGGGTCCAAAACGAAGGGGGGAAGCGATGGGTAGAAAGATCCAGTTGCCGGTACTCGTTTTCATCCTGGTGGCGGCGCTCCTTTGCACGGGACTCAGCCAGGCCAGCCCTCCTGCACAGACTGAGCCAGCATCTCTCCGCCTCAAAGCCGCTGTCTTTGTTCCCGGCCGGGGCGAAGCGCCATCCATCCCCGCCGGCCTGACCATCAGCGGCTACGCTGCAGGGGAGCGTGGCTATTACATCGTCCAGTTTCGCGGCCCAGTCGAGAGCGCATGGAAGGATCAAGTTACTGCCTTGGGAGGCGAGATCCTGGAATACCTGCCCGAGTTTGCGTTCAAAGTGCGCATGACGCCAGAGCAGGCGCGACAGGTAGAAGAGCTCAATGACGCCGTTTGGGTTGGGCTTTTTCAGCCGGCCTACAAGCTCAGCCCCACCCTGCTTCTCGACGAGACACGGATGTACAGGGTGAGGATCGAGTGGGGAGTCGACGTGGGCTCAGTGGCGGCAGCCATCCGACGCCTCGGCGTCGAGGTCACGGCACCACCAGGCAACATTCTGCTCGTCGGCGCCAACGCAGCGCAGATCGAGGCTATCGCTCGAGTGCCAGACGTTGCGTGGATCGAGAACTTCCGCTTCCGCGAAACCGAAAACGAGTACGGCGCCGGAGTCACCATGGGAACTGACACGGCCCATGCCAATGGCTACAATGGTTCCACGCAGATAGTGGCCGTGGCCGACACGGGATTCGGTGATGGCACCAAAGCGGGTGGCCATCGGGACATACCGGCGGACCGCATCGTCACCATTCAAGACTGGCCGGCGCTGGGCAGCTTCTGTTGGACGGCCATCGGAGACGGGCCGCAGGACGTCGACAGTGGACACGGCACGCACACGTCTGGGTCGCTCCTCAGCTCTGGTGGCCCCAGTGGGGAAGGACAAGGAGCGGCCCCGGCAGCTCGGCTGCTCTTCCAGGCAGTGGAGGATTATGCCGATATGACACCGTTCTGTGAGCGCTATCTCGACTATCAGGACGGCTACTACCTGATTGGCCTGCCCAGTGACATTGGGAATCTGTTCGAGCAGGCCTACGGCCATGGCGCCCGCATCCACTCCAACTCCTGGGGCAGCGATGCGCAGGGTGAGTATGACGCCGACGCGGCGGGTACCGACGACTACATGTGGAATCACCCCGACTTCTTGGTAACCACATCCGCAGGCAACGCTGGGATCGATGCCGACGGCGACGGTTATGTGGACGAGGACTCGATGGGCTCTCCGGCCACAGCCAAGAACATCCTCAGCGTTGGCGCCAGCGAACATGATCGCGATGGGCATTATGAGTGCGATCCAAGCCTCGGCTATGTTAATCCCAGTACCGGCACCAGTTGCTCCAGTCAGGACGGACAAAACAACATCATGACTTATGGCCAGGCCTGGCCAAACGATTTCCCTGCAAGCCCCACTGCCAGCGACCCAACCGCCGGTAATGTGCAGCAGATGGCCGCCTTCTCGAGCCGCGGTCCCACGGACGACGGTCGCATCAAGCCCGATGTGGTTGCCCCTGGCACCTGGGTGCTCTCGTCTTACTCCGATCTCTATCAAGAGGGTTACGATGCCTCACCCAACCCACAGAACGGTGGATGGCAGTACGATGGCTGGGGCTTTCCTCTTGACCAGTACTACAAGTATATGGGCGGCACTTCCATGTCGAACCCTCTGACCGCTGGCAGCGCAGCCGTTGTGCGCGACTTTTACCAGAAGGTGCACAGCCATAGCGCAAGTGCTGCCCTGACCAAGGCAACCTTGATCAACTCAGCCGTCGACATGCTGGACGAGAACAACGACGGCGTGAATGACAACGACTACCCCATCCCCAACCATCACGAGGGCTGGGGGCGAATCAATGTGGCCGACGCGACCGATGGCAGCCACGATTGGATAGACGCGACTGTCGGTCTAGGCACGGGCGGCACGGTAACCTATGAGTACAATGTCAGCGCCAGTGGTCGGCCGCTCAAGGTCACCTTGGTGTGGACCGATCATCCCGCTTCGACCTCAGCTGCCACGGCGCTGGTCAACGACCTCGATCTGACAGTCACAGCGCCGGGCGGCGCGGTGTTCAAGGGCAACGTGTTCTCCGGCGGCTGGTCGCAGATCGGTGGCACCGCTGACCGAACGAACAACGTCGAGAACGTCTACGTCCAGTCGGCCGCATCTGGCACGTGGACGGTCGAGGTCAAGGGCTACACCGTGCCCTACGGCCCGCAGCCCTTTGCCCTGGTAGTGGACGCCAGCTTCGGCCCGGTGGATGAACCACCCAACGTGGATATCGCCACTCCACCTGAGGGGAGCACCGTGTCTGGAACCGTCCTGCTGCAGATCGAGGCCAGCGATGCTGAGGATGCAGCAGGCACACTGACCGTCGAATGGAACGTGGATGATGGATCCTGGCAGCCCGCCACCCACAACAGCGCCACTGGCTATTACGAGGCAGACTGGAACACCACAGGCGTGGGCGACGGTGAGCATGCGATCCGTGCCCATGCCGTCGACAGCTCCACCAACACCGCCAGCGACGGCAGCAAAGTCACTGTGAATACGCCTGTCGGCATGACGATCCACACCGGTGACCTCGACGCAAGCAGCGGTTGGTGGTTGGGGAACTGGGTCTGGCGAGCCGCGGTCACCATTGTGGTTCAAGATGCGGATCATAACCTGGCAGCTGATGTAGCAATAAGCGGCTCTTGGACCGGCGGCTACTCAGGGTCCAGCACCTGCACCACCGGTGAGGATGGCGCGTGCACTGTGTCGAGCAGCTTCATCTGGCGGGGGAGTCCCAGCGCGACATATA
>JBFEPU010000093.1:0-9422 GCA_041549915.1 Anaerolineae bacterium
CCCTCACCCGAGTGCCGCTTGATGAACGTGACCACCCTTGAGGTACTGATCGAACAGACGCCCACGCCGACGGCTACGCTTGAGCCCACCCCCACTCTGACAGGCGCGAGAGTATACCTGCCCATCATCACCAAGCAGTGACCTGGCGAACCACCCGGTGCAGGGCAGGCCTAGCTGGCCCAATATCCCGTACGATTGCCAGCACTCGAAGCGCACGATCCAGGAATCATCAACACACGAGGTCATTGTGTTTGCCTACGCGATACAGGGGCTGGCGTACGGTCTGGCAGCGGGTGCACAGCCGGGCCCATTCCAGACGTACATCATATCGCAGGCGCTGAGCCGCGGGTGGCGGCGCACGCTGCCTGCTGCTCTGGCGCCGATGATCAGCGATGGGCCGATCATCGTGCTGGTCTTGCTGGTGCTGAGCCAGGTACCAGAGCGGCTGCAGCGGTTCCTGCATATCGCAAGTGGGCTCGTTATCCTGTATCTGGCCTGGAGCGCCTGGCGAGCGTGGCGCAGCTTTGACGTCGAACGTCTCACCACGAGAGGATCCGGCAGGCAGACCCTGATCCAAGCTGCGCTGATGAACGCGCTGAGTCCGGGCCCCTATGTGTACTGGAGCCTGGTGGCGGGCCCGACTCTGCTCGCGGCGTGGCGAGATACACCTGCCAACGGGCTGGGTTTCCTGTTCGGTTTCTACTCCTCGATGACGCTGAGCCTGGCAGCGCTGGTGCTGGTCTTCGGCTTGGCGAAAGAACTCGGCCCGAAGATGACCCGCGCCTTGCTGGGAATCGCTATCGGCGCGTTGACATGGTTTGGCATCTATCAGCTGTGGCTTGGACTGACAGGATAGGGCACAGCCAGACGCGGCATCCGCAGGAACGTAACTGGGGCAGGGAGAGCAACATGCCAGTGGAAAACGCAGATCGAGCCATCCGTGGCGAGGCTACTGTCGCGGCGCCCCTTGACAAGGTTTGGAAGGCGTGGACGACGAAGGAGGGCATTCAGACTTTTTTCGGTCCAGACTGCAACGTTGAATTGCGGGTCGATGGGGCGTATGAAATCTTCTTCGACCTGGAGGCTCCACCCGGGCAAAAGGGCGGCGAGGGGATGAGGATCCTGGCCCTTCAGCCGAAGAAGATGCTGGCCGTGACCTGGAACGCCCCGCCCCACCTGCCCAATGTTCGCGGGCAGCGGACGCACGTGGTGATCCGATTTCGGGCCCTCGGAGAGGGGCAAACAAAGGTGACGCTCACGCACGATGGCTGGGGCGAAGGTGCGGAGTGGGACGAGGCCTGGATGTACTTCACGCGAGCGTGGAACGAGGTGGTGCTGCCTCGATTCGTGCACAGATTCACCGTTGGGCCGATCGATTGGAGCAACCCGCCAGATCTGCGGGGATCGCCAGCCCAGGCGGCCAAGGGTTCCCGCCCCGGCTCGTGACGACCCCCTGGCGCAGAGCCCACTGACGGCGGACTTTCACCGGACATGCGGACGCTCACGGAACCCGTGCCGCGTGGCCGTATTCGAGCGCTTGACAAAGTAGTCTTCTTGTGGTAGTATATGAATAGTTGCTCATATATTCAATGGGCGATATCGAGGGAAGAACGATGAGTGAGAGCGATACCGACCGCTGTGAGGTTGATTTTGTCCACGCCGACATTGCCCGTCAGGCACAGGCGCAAATGGTGGATGAGCCGACCGCAAGCGACCTGGCGCAGCTCTTCAGGGCACTGAGCGATCCGACCAGGGTGCGGATCATCTCTGCCCTGTCCGCTGCTGAGCTGTGCGTCTGTGATCTGGCGGCGACGCTGGACATGAGCCAGTCGGCGATCTCGCACCAACTGCGCGGGCTGCGCCAACTGAGGCTGGTGAAGAGGCGCAAGGAGGGCCAGATGGCGTACTACACGCTCGACGATGAGCACGTTTCTGCCCTCTTCGGCCAAGGAATGGATCACGTAGGGCACGGCTAGCGGTTAGCGTTCCGCCACAGCCGGCATTGATTCCCAGAAACCATGTTGATAGGACCGAGCAGATGACAACGACACGAAGCATCACATTACCAGTGACAGGTTTGGATTGTGCGGACTGCGCGCGCAGTCTGGAGGGAGGCGTCGCCCAACTCGAGGGGGTGTCGGCCACACGACTCAACTTTGCCGCCTCGAGCCTGGCGGTGGAGCACGATGCCCAGCGTTCCGATCTGGCGAGCATCGTCGCTAGAATCCGCGAGATGGGCTATGACGTTGCGAGCCAAGAGCTCACCTTTGAAGTGGAGGGGATGGACTGCGCAGATTGCGCCGCCAAGTTGGAGCAAGCGGTCACGGCACTGCCAGGCGTGATCGAGGCTCAGGTGGTGTTTGCTACGGCGCAGATGCGCGTATCAGGCATTTCAGGCCAGCACCTGGCAGAAGCTGTGATCGAGCGAACCTCACAACTCGGGTACACAGCGCGGCTGCCATCGACGGCTGCCGAAGCAGACAGCCAGGTCACAAGGAGCTGGTGGATACACCTCTACGAACGACGGCGCACACTGCTCACCATCGCGTCGGCGGGCTTTCTCGTGGCCGCATTCGCCCTGCGGGCGCTCGGCGCTGCAGAATGGGCAGTGACGACGGCGTATGCGCTGGCCATCGCGAGCGGCAGCTTCTACGTGGCGCGCAGCGGATGGGCGACGTGGCGAACAACACGCAGCCTGGATATGAATGCACTGATGAGCATCGCGGCCATCGGCGCCATGGCGATCGGTGAATGGGCCGAAGGCGCAACCGCGATGTTCCTGTTTTCGCTGGGGAACACGCTGGAAGCGAAGAGTATGGATCGGGCACGGCAGGCTATCCGCAAGCTGCTCGACCTTTCTCCGAAGGAAGCCACTCGAGTGCACGATGGGCACGCTGACCGGGTTCGCGTTGAGCAACTGAAGGTGGGCGACCTCATCGAGGTCAAACCGGGTGAGAAGGTGCCGATGGACGGCGTCGTGGAAGAGGGCAGCTCGACAGTGAACCAGGCCCCGATCACGGGCGAGTCCACCCCGGTCGATGTGCAGGCAGGATCGCCGGTTTTCGCAGGGAGCATCAACGGGCAGGGGGCGCTGCTGGTGCGCGTCACCAAGGTGGCGGAGGATAACACGCTGGCGCGGATCGTGAAAATGGTGCAGGAGGCACAGTCCAGCCGGGCACCGGCACAACGCTTCGTGGACACGTTCGCCAAGTACTACACACCCACGGTCATCGCCCTTGCGGCTGCTGTCGCTGTCGTGCCGCCAATCCTCTTGGGGGCACCGTTTTCGGCATGGTTCTACCGCGCGCTGGTCTTGCTGGTCATCGCCTGCCCTTGCGCGCTGGTGATCTCCACGCCCGTTGCCATTGTCTCAGCGGTCTCGAACGCCGCCCAGCACGGTGTGCTGATCAAGGGCGGCACCCACCTGGAAACCATCGGCCGCGTACAGGCGTTGGCCTTTGACAAGACGGGCACGCTGACCGAAGGACGGCCAGCCGTGACCGACGTCGTGCTGCTCGATTCAAGCGCCTTGACTGCGGATGACCTGCTGTCACTGGCAGCATCCATCGAAGTGCACTCGCAGCATCCTGTGGCCCAGGCGGTGGTACGGGAGGCACACCGGCGCGGCTTGAGGCTACAACCGTCCAACGACTATGTGGAGCTTACGGGCTGGGGGGCTCAGGCCAGACTGGACGGCCAGACGTACTACATAGGCAAACACGGGCTTTTCTGCGAGCGCGTGCCGCACGGTAAGGATGTGTGCCAGCTTACCGACGAGGTGGAAGGTCAGGGCAAGACCGCCATGCTGGTAAGCGACGAACGCGATGTGTTTGGGTTGATCGCCGTGGCCGACCCGCTGCGTGACAGCAGCCGACAAGTGGTTCGGGCTCTGCGCGATGCGGGGATCCAGCACATGGCCATGCTGAGCGGTGACAACGAGCGCACGGCGCAGGCCATCGCCGAGCTGGTCGACATCGAGGATGTGCAAGCCAACCTGCTGCCCCAGCACAAGGTGCAAGCAGTGGAAGGACTGCTCGATGAACACGGCAGCGTAGCCATGGTCGGTGACGGGGTGAACGACGCTCCGGCGCTGGCACGGGCCTCTGTGGGCGTCGCTATGGGCGCTGCCGGCAGCGACGCAGCTCTCGAGACGGCGGACATTGTCCTGATGTCGGACGCTCTGGAACGGATGCCCTACGTCATCCGCCTCGGCCGACAGACACTGCAGACGATCAAAGTGAACATCGCGCTGTCGCTGGCGATCAAGGGGCTCTTCCTCCTGCTGGCGATGGGCGGGCTGGCCACGCTGTGGATGGCGGTGTTCGCTGACATGGGCACGTCGCTGATCGTGACCCTCAACGGCATGCGGCTGCTGCGCCAGAGCTAATTGGGTGCTCCCACGGACGTGGAGGCACGGGCAGGTACAGCCAGCGCGCAGGGAACCGCGGCCCTCTCGTGTGCGGGACTCATGAGGCAAGCAAGCCCGGGAATTGCGATGGGTCGGCAGCCCACCGCAGACCGCAAGCTCAGTCAGGATGCCACGCCTGGAGCAGCGTCTTCGCAGTCTTGCAGCCTCCTCACCACACGCCGCAACCACGCCAGCGCTCTATCGTCATACACGTAGAACGTGGGGGCAGGCAGCGTGGTACGCGCCGTGGCTGGCGACTCTCACCTGCTGCCTAGGGCATGAGTTGCCAAACCGCTTCGGCTGATTGACTGCCGGCGAAGGGCCGCTGCAGTTGATCGACAAGGGCCATACTCCATGACGCTGGCCCGCAAGCGCCGAGCCAGCGCTCAGATCCCCCTATCCTATCATTCAGGAGGTCGCGGGCATGACTCCGTACGGCAGACGCCAGCGCAGCAGCAAGGCCGTGATCGCGGCATGCGTGGTGCTCCTGGCCTTGGTGGCTCAGGTCTCGGCGGACGACGCTCGCATCGTGGCCCTGCAACAGGCATCGCGGGCGAGGCGGGTGCCGGTCCAGCACCTGAGGCTGGTCGCTGAAGTGACAACGCACTACCCGCTCACCGGAAGGACTATCCAAGCATTCAAGGTGATGAACAAAGACAGCGGTGAACTGTATCCTGTCCATCTGGATGCCCAGGGGCTCCTGGCTGACCCTGCCCAAGCAGCTGCCGAGGAGCGAGAAGCCTATCAGGCCCGGTACGGCAAGCTGGAGAGATCGCTGCATGAGCGCATGGAACAGATGCGCGAAGGCGATACGATCACAGTGGGGATCTGGATGCGGCTTGCGGCAAGGCTGCCCTTGGGGAAGACGGACGTGATCGGACACGGCGTCACTCTGGCGCCCGATGCGCGCCCTGAGCCGGGGCAGACACCCTGGCCAGAGATGGAGGGGCCCGCAGGACCGCGAGAGCACGGAGCCCCTGCGGTACAGACCCATGCCCTCGCTGAGGAGATGGAAAGAGCGGCTGCAGAGGCCTGGCAGCCGCGCGAGCTGGAGATCGCGAGGTCACAACAGCTGGCGGTCGAACGGATCGAACGCGGCGGGCACGTCGTGCTCTATGCAAGCAGATACGCACCGCTGCTATTTGCGGAGCTGCCCAGGAGCGCCATCCAGGCCCTGGAGCGACTGGAAAGCGTAGGTGCCATCTACGCGGCGGACCAACCCATTCAGCCACTGCTGCACTCGGCGGCACGCACTGCGAGAGCGCCGGGCACGTGGAGCCGCGGGATTACCGGCCAAGGAACGAAGGTGGCTGTCGTCGAGGCCGGGGCCATTGACCTGAACCACGACGGCCTTGCGGGCCACAATGGCGAGAGAGAGCGCTACTACCACCCCGACCAGCTGCATATTGGTACCGAGGCCACCTGGATGTGGCACGCGACTCAAGTAGCCGGTGTGATAGCCAGCGCCGCGCCAGCAGATGGCGATCGAGGCATAGCGCCTGATGCCCATCTACTGAGTGCAAATGCTGCCGGCATCTTGGGCCTGGCCTATGCGTGGGATGCAGTTGGCGCCACCGAGTGGGCCATCGACCAGGGCGCCGACGTGCTGAACTTGAGCTGGGGATGGTCCGCCGGGACTCCCAGCCGCAGCATGAACCTGCTGGACCGGTACTACGATCTGATCGTGCGGGAGCATTGGAAGACCGTGACGGTGGCAGCAGGGAACTGCGACGGCAACTGCAACGTCCTCAGTCCTGGAAAGGCATACAACGTCATCACTGTGGGCGCCATCGATGACTTCGACACCGCTGAGACAGCAGCGGACTGGAATGACGATGTGGCCAGTGTCTTCTCCAGCTATGTCGATCCCCTGTCCCCAGATGGCGATCGAAACAAGCCGGAAGTGGTGGCGGTAGGACAGCGCGTTCGCTCGACGTGGGTGGACAACGGCTGGCGCACTTCTGACGGGACCAGTTTCGCAGCACCTGCCGCAGCAGGAGAAGCGGCTCTCATGATGAGCCGTGCCGACTGGCTCAAGGCCTGGCCGGAGACGGTCAAGGCAGTGGTGATGGCCACGGCGAAGCATGACGAAATCTGGGCAGACGCTGAGCGGAGTGCTCGTGCCGGGGAAGACAAGATCGGTGCAGGCTGCATTGACGCAGCGGCCGCCGACAGCACCCTGACAAACGGTCGACTGGCCGGCGTCACTCTGTACCCAGACAGCTTGCCGTACAGTTTCTGGTTCGAAGCGGCCAAAGGCCGGACGATCAGAGTGGCGATCGCCTGGGATTCTCACCCCACCAGCTGGTGGTGGCTGCCTTGGGCCAGCGATACACTGAAGGCCGACCTCGACCTTGCGGCATATGCACCGTCAGGAAGCCAGGTAGCAGGATCGCAAAGCTGGGACAATAGCTATGAGTTTGTGGAGTTCTCCGCGCCGACCACAGGCTGGTATCGAGTGGAGGTCCAGAAGTTCCGGTGGGATGCTGGCAATACGCATGAGTATCTGGGATTCGCATGGCACACTGACTGAATCCAGGAGCCGCCGGTTGCCTGCAGGCCGATTCGCTCCGCTTCGGTGCGCTGCTACTGTGCTGCTCCTGGTGATTGCGGTGTCAACGGGCTGTACAAGTCCTTGGGCGCGTCTCCCCTTCGTTGAGGTGGCGAGCGGCAGTCTGCTGGCCTATGACTCTTACCACGGTGGACCGCGATTGTTCGTGATCGTGGACGACGAGCAGTGGGCAGGCTTCTGGGCAACCTATCAGCCGCAGGATTTGTTTGTGGAACCCAGCTTCGCCTTCGACACAGAACTAGCGTTGGTGATCTTTCTGGGTGAGAAGAGCTCGGCTGGATATGCCATCCGACTACACCGCTTGGAGCAGATGGCGGAGAAGGTGCAAGTGGTGATCGAATCCACGCTCCGGGCCGAGATGGCTCCCGCAATCATCACGCAGCCATACCTTATCCTCAGCATAGAGAAGGACGCCCTTTTGCAGAAGGGCGTCCTGGAGTTCACGCTGACCGATCAAGCGGGCGAAGAGCTGTTCGGTCAGGCATTTGCAGTCGATGCGTAGGCGTCAGACAGGCGGCGCTCCTGACCGCTGGTCAGGGAGCGCAGTGTCGCTTGGCTATTCGGCTGGCGTGGGCGTAGGCGGGACCTGCAGGTAGTCCTGGCGGGTGTTCTCGACCAACGGCTGGACGCTGTAGCTGCCTGCGGCTACGTAGTACGGCGAAGTGGAGGCCTTGACCACGTAACTGTTGTCCTCGGCATCGTTGGCGCCGACCAGGATGGTGATGGTCTCGTCTTCCTTGTACAGCGTGACGACTGCGCTGGGATTGTCCATTCCGTAGCCAGGGAGCTCTTCCGTGCCCAGCGGCCTAAGCATGGTAACCGAAGTGGCCCTGCTGACCGTTGTGTTGATCGTGGTGGCATCGAGCTGTTCTGGCACGGCGAGATCAGCCAGCGTCCAGTTGCCCTGATCGCCCTTGACGAACGCGACCCTGCCCTTGGCGTTCTCAACCAAAACCCGCGAAACCTCGTCCTGCGACACATTGAGATAGGTTATGTCCACCCACGATGACGGTCCGGCATTCAGGTCCCACTGGCTCAGGTCGTTCGCCAGATAGGTCTCTGCCTGTCCGTCGACACGGATATGGCTGGTGCTATAGCTCGGTGACGAGCCTAGGTAGAAGGTACGCACCACGCCATCCCCTGCTTCCAGTTCAACGCGGCGCAGAAAATCGTCCGCGGCGACCTTCAGACGCTTGTGGCTGGCATCGGTGCGCGTCACCAGGCGCTGAGTAGTGAGCGCCCCGATCTTTTCCAGCAGTGACGTGATGTCCTCTGCCTGGGCAGGATAGTCGCCAGCTTCAGGCAAGATCCACTCTCCAGTGACCTGTCGCAGCTCCAACGTCTCGCCCTTGTCATCGGTGATGGTCAAGGCGACAATGTCCTCGGACTGCAAGCCAGGGAAAAGAGGTCCCACTCCACCTGTGGCGGCCCTGGGCCAGAGCACAACAGCGCTCAGGACGATTTGTGCAACCAGTACTACGAGCAGGATCTGCTGCGTGCGGTTCATCATTTCACCTCCGAGGCTGATGTGGAGAGAGCTTCGGGCGGCAACAGCTCCATGGGCTGCTCGCTCCTGCGACGCACATTCCAGATGATGCCGATGAGGACAAGCGCCAACAGGGCAACCGCATAGTTCGCCATCTCCCACATGGACTGCGCACGTTCTGTCAGCGGGTCGAGTACGCGAGCCGTGGTACCGCGGGCACGGATGGTCAGCAGATCGAGGTCCTCGGTGGACCACGCCACAGCGCCCTGCACCAACCGTAGACTGTTGAGGTAGCGATCCCGCGAGAGGCTGCTCGAGATCTCAAACACGATGTCGTCAAGGAATGCGGCGCTGCCGAAAACCACCAGTCGCGCGGTATCGGGCGAACGTTCGATGGTCCCCGCCGCAGGCTCCGGGGGTGGCTCTGTCGTGACTTCCTCACCCTCTGCCTCCTCCAGAAGCGGCGACGGCTTGTCTTTGAAATAGCTCTCAAAGGAACCCTGGACGGCGACGGCGATTGTGTGGGGCTCCTGCATCTCGCCCACCGCAAAGCCCAGCTGGGGATGCAGTTCGAAGTTCGGCTGGATGTTGCTGTCCGCCTGTATCCACGAGGCCTTGCTGGATCTGAGCAGCTCAATGACCTGGCGCTCGGCGTTCTTCGCCTCGTCGAGCGTGATCGGTGAAGGCCAGTTGAGCGTCACGGCCTGAAGCTCGGAGACAATGGGGTGCTCGGAGGCCATCCCGTCTGCGCGGACATCGACGAAGAAGGGATAGTCGAGCGCCTGGATCTCCTGGATCTGGATGCCTCCCACATTGCGCGTCACGGGCACGGGGAAAGGCTCGTTCTGCAGGTCCAGCACCAGCTCACGCCCCACAGTGATGCCATAGTGGTCAAGCATACCCTGGAGGCCATCCTGCACCTCTTTCACCGCTAGACCGCCGCCGTACGGGTCAGG
>JBFEPU010000094.1:0-9397 GCA_041549915.1 Anaerolineae bacterium
ATCGCAGCGTTCTCACACATGGTCAGGAGGGACTGCTGGTCGAACCGGAAAACGAACATGCGCTGGCCGAGGCCATCGTAGGGCTGCTGCAGAACCCAGCCGAAGGTCAGGGAATGTCCCAACGAGGCCGTCGTACGGCGGCTCGCTACAACTGGCCGATCATCGCCCGGCAGATCCTCGATCTGTACGAGGGACTCCTGCAGCAGAAAGCTGAGACCAAGACCCATGCTTAGCGAACGACTCCGTAGCTGGGGCGAGCGCATCAGGGCTCCCTTGGGTCGGGCCCTGGGTAGACTGGGGATGTCGCCCAACAGCCTGACTATGGTCGGCTACGTGCTCAGCCTGTTGGTCATGTATGTGCTGGCGACGGGGCAGCTGCAGCTCGGAGGCGTACTGGTCGCGGTCGCCGCGATGTTCGACGCTCTGGACGGTGCCGTGGCCCGCGCAACGGGCACTGCCAGTACCTTTGGCGCCTTTTTCGATTCGGTGATCGATCGCTACTCCGAGGCAACTGTCCTCTTCGGGCTCTTGCTATGGTATCAAGGCAGGGCGGCCGAACAAGAAGTCGCTCTGATCTACGTCACGCTTCTCGGCTCGCTGATGGTTAGCTATGCTCGAGCACGGGCCGAAGGACTCGGCATAGCGTGCAAGGTAGGCTGGTTGACGCGCTTTGAGCGCGTCGCTCTGCTTTCGATCGGCCTTATCTTGCAGCACGTGCGGCTGGTATTGTGGGTGATGGCCGTCCTGACCAACGTCACGGCGTTGCAGCGCGTCTACCACGTCTGGCGTGTCTCCAGGGCCGAAGATGATGGGCCTGGCTCCACGGGCGTCGGTGCTGGTCCAACGAGACTCGTCTGAAAGTCGGGAATAATGGCCACGTTGACCTTCCTGGGCTCTTCCGCTGCCGTCCCTGCCATTGGGCACGACAATTCCTACCTGGCACTCGAGAGCCACCAGTCCACGCTGCTCATCGACTGCGCCGGCAGCCCGCTGCTGAAGTTGCAGCTGGCAGGGATTGAAGCTGATCGACTGGGACATGTGATCTTCACCCACCGGCACCCAGACCACATGTATGGTCTCCCCATCCTTTTGCTCGGCTTGTGGCTGCAGGGTTACAGAAAACGTCTGCGCATTGTTGGCGAAGCGGAGTCGTTGCTCACAGCACAAGCCTTGCTAGAGGTCTTTCATCCTGACGAGTGGCCCGGCTTTCAGCGACCACTCTATTGCGAAGTGGCGCTCACCGGCGAGACCTTGGCGCTGGAGCTGCCCGATTTGCTGATTACCGCTTCTCCAACTGAGCATGTCATTCCCAGCATGGCGCTCAGGATGGTGAACAAGCATAATGGACGAGCCGTGGTCTATTCCAGCGACACTGCCCCCTGCGAAAGCGTGGTGCGCTTGGCACGCGGCGCCGACGTATTGATACACGAGGCCTCCGGCGAGTCCGACGGCCACTCGACACCTGCTCAAGCCGCCCAGACCGCTGAACGCGCGGGGGTTGCCAAGCTGTACCTTGTCCACTACGCAGCCCGGCACGGCAACCTGAACGCGCTGCTGGAGGAGGCGCGCCGAGAGTTCTCGGGGCCGGTGGAACTGGCCCGCGACTTTGGCGTCATTGACTTTTAGCCAGGCGCCGCAGAGCACGTTGTGCCTTCCAACCCCCCTCGGCGTGCTGAATACGCTCGGTTGCGCGGACACCCTGGAGAGATCCGCTTGATTAGTAGAACGAGCATGCCAATCGTCTACCTCAATGGGGAATACCTGCCCTTGGAGGAATCCCGTGTGTCGGTCGAAGACCGCGGCTTTCTTTTCGCCGACGGCATCTACGAAGTCGTGCGCTTTTACGGTGGCCGGCCCTTCCGGTTGGGAGCTCACCTGCAGCGACTGCAGAGCAGTAGTCGCCAGGCACTCCTGCCACTGCATGGCGGGGTTGCCGACCTTCCACGCATCATCGAGCGTGTGCGCTCTGATAACGACCTGCAGGACGCAGAGATCTATGTCCAATGCACTCGTGGGCCAGCGCACCCGCGCGGCCACCCGTTCCCTGCTCAGCCCGCACCGACTTTGCTGGTGATGCCAGTGTCGATCCACGCCTTGCCCAGTGGCGCTCTCACCCGTGGCTTGAGTACAGTGACTACTGCCGATATCCGTTGGCGACATTGTGATATCAAGAGCATCATGCTGCTGCCGAACGTCATGGCCAAGCAACAGGCACGCGACCAGGGGGCCTTTGAGGCGATTTTTGTGCGCGATGGAGTGGTCACCGAGGGAGCAAGCACCAACGTCTTTGCCGTGATCAATGGCGTGCTCCGTACCCACCCCGCCGATCAAGACATCCTCGCAGGGATCAGTCGTCAGGTTGTACTGGAGCTGGCAAGCGAACTAGGTTTGGAGGCCGACGAGAACCCGTTCACATTGGACCAGCTGTACAGCGCGGAGGAAGCCTTTCTCACCAGCACCACTGTCGAAGTGCTGCCCGTTTCGCAAGTCGACCATCAGCCTCTTGGCGGCGACTGTCCCGGGCCCCGCACTCTGCGCCTGTGGCAAGCATTTCAGGAGACCACGGCGAGCTCGAGCTGCCACACAGAGGAGATGGCATGACGCGTATCATCCTTATCCGGCATGGACAGACGGCCTGGAACAAGGATGAACGAATCCGCGGCCAGGTGGAGGTCCCGCTTGATGCGACAGGGTTGGCGCAGGCCGAGGCGACGGCAGAGCGGGTTGTCCAGGGATTCGGCCTCGTTGCTGTCTACTCCAGCCCTCTGCAGCGCGCCGTGCAGACCGCGCTGCCTATTGCCAGGCGCCTGGGTCTGGAGGTCCAACCGATCCCCGGTCTCAACGACATGAACTTCGGGCATTGGCAGGGGCTGTCCCCAGAAAAAGTCAGTCAGCGCTGGCCGGAGATGGCACGTGCGTGGCTGAACGCTCCACACACCGTCAACTTTCCCGGCGGAGAGAGCCTGGACGTGGTGAAGGAGCGCAGCATGAGTTCCCTGCACCAGCTGATAGAGCGGCACAGCGATGAGGAGCTGGTGATCGTGGGCCACACTGTGACCAACCGCGTCCTGCTGTGCGCCGTCATAGGGCTGGACAACTCGAACTACTGGCGCATCGGACAGGACACGTGCGCGATCAACGTCCTCAGCTGGCACCAGGGCACGTTTTTCATCGAGGCCCTAAACGACACGTGTCACCTGCGAGCACTCAGCACTGCAGAGGGAGACGCGCTCGGATTCACGGGGCCTAGCGGCCAACGTAAGGACATTAGCCTACCGAAGGTAACCCTCTACACAGATGGAGCCTGCAAGCCCAATCCAGGCCCTGGCGGATGGGCGGCAATCCTGCTCCACAATCGACAGGAGAAGGTCCTGGTCGGCGGGGAACCCGAAACTACCAACAACCGTATGGAACTTCAGGCAGCGGTCTCTGGTCTGGCAGCGCTCCGCACGCGCAGTCGGGTGGAGCTTTACACCGATTCGCGCTACTTGCAGCGCGGCATTACTGAGTGGCTGACCAATTGGGTTGCGCGCGGGTGGCGCAAGAGCGATGGCAAGCCGGTCGCGAACCAGGACCTGTGGCAGAGACTCTGTGAACTGACCCAACAACACGACGTACATTGGCGCTGGGTGCCCGGCCACAGCGGAGATCCGAACAATGAACGCGTCAACCGGCTGGCGTACGAGGCCATCTACCGTACCCCATCTCGTCCAGGGCCCACAACAAGTCTGGGGGTCAAGACCGACCCAGGTAAGGAGTAAGCCTATGCCAGAGGATGCACCGGAGATTGAGGAGAGTGGCTCACAGGCATCTCCGACGGTGAAAGAGCTGCTGAACACGCCGTTCGAGTTGCACTTGCCCACAAAACACAATCCCAAACTGCAAGAGGTCGTGGTGCGTCTGAACGCCCACAGGGAAGTCTTGTCCCTGTGGCGAGTGTCCAACGTGACTGCTGTGGATCGTCTTCACATGTCAGACCACGGCCCCGTCCACGTACAGATCATCGCCAACATCGCCCTGAGGATACTGAGGCTCCTCGTGGAGAGCGAGGTCGAGCCAGCAGTGGTAAGTGACTATGGCCTGAAGAACGAAGATGCTGAGGTCGTCGTCGTCCTGGCCTCGCTGCTTCACGACATCGGAATGTCCATCCACCGCGACGATCACGAGCGCTACAGCCTGTTCCTGGCCGCGCCGCTGATCAAGCAGCTTCTAGATGGGCTGTATGAGGTTCCAGTACGCACGGTGCTGGTATCCGAGACCCTGCACGCCATTATTGCCCATCGGGCCGAAGGGCATCCGCTGACCCTAGAGGCAGGCATTGTGCGGGTGTCGGATGCGCTGGACATGGCCAAGGGGCGATCGCGCATACCATTCGAAGCTGGGTCGGTGAACATCCACTCGGTGTCAGCAGCAGCAATAGAGGGGCTCGACATACTCCGTGGCGAGACCAAGCCCGTACGCCTGCGCGTGAGGATGAACAACTCGGCAGGCATATTCCAGCTCGACCAGCTCTTGAAAGAGAAGCTTAGTGGCTCCGGACTAGAGCCCTACGTTGAAGTCGAAGCCTACATAGAGGGCGAAGAGAAGCAGCTCGTGCGGCACTATCGCTTCTGAACATCCGTGCCATTCGGCAACTTTGTCCGAGCGCGTCGTATGACAGGGCATCGCATCTGCTCGCTGGGCCGCTAGTACATGCGGACAACCTCACGATAGCTGCGTGGCTGTCGCACCTGCAGCAATTGTGTGTCCTCACGCTTCTTCCTGACCTCATCCAGGTCGATGGTGGCCAGAGCGTAGCCTTCTGTATCCTCATCCATAGCACTGGATATCTCACCGCTTGGCCCTACAACCGTGCTGGCCCCGAAGAAGCTGTAGGTGTATTCCTCCCCAGTGCGGTTTGCCGCAGCCACAAACAGGGCGTTCTCCAAGGCCCGAGCAAAGAGATAGTGGCGCCAGGAAGCTGTGTGGGGACGCTCCCAATTGGCACAAACGCACAGAAGCTCGGCCCCCTGCAAGGCCAGGCTCCGCGCTGCCTCTGGGAAGGCGAGGTCCCAGCCAAGCAGCAGACCCACCATGCCAAACGCCGTCTCGCCGACCACAAAACGGTATCCGGCTCGAAAGGCCAGCCGCTCCTCGCCCCGCAAGTGAACCTTGCGATATGTCGTGTGGACCTCTCCCTGAGAGTCAATCAGCACCGCAGAGTCATAGACAACGCTCTCCACCTTCTGTTTCTCTGCCAGCCCAAAGGCCAGGTGGACGCTGAAATCAGCCGCGCGCTTGGCCAGATAGTTCACCACGTGGCCAGGAATCCTCTCTGCCAGGTCGGCAAAGCGCACACCGCACTCGTAACCGGTCGTGACCAGCTCTGGGAAGACAATCAGATCTACCTTCTGATCGCGACAAATGCTCTCTACCCACCTGCCCATGCGTTCAAGATTGGCCTCAACCTCCGTCAGCCTCGGGGCCATCTGTACGGTCGCCACGGTGATTTGTCTCATCATCGCTCCTCTCTGTCAGCACAGCTGCAATTAGAACATCTGTGCTATTCGACCGCATTATAGCGCACATGCGGGCTTTCGTCAAACTCGAACGAACTGGTTGACCAGGATCATCCACAATGCTATAATGTGCGCGGCTTCGGCCCAGGCCACTGCGCGCGTGGAGCACGGCCACAGAACTAGGGAACCCATTCTGAGCATGACGCTACGTTTGTACTACGAAGATGCCTACTGCACAGACTTTGACGCGCGGATAGTGCGCACCGTACGCGGCAAGACAGGTGCCAACGGCGTCGTCCTGGACCAAACCTGTTTCTATCCCACGTCAGGCGGGCAGCCAAACGATCTGGGCTTTTTGGACAACCATCCGGTCCTCGACGTGACCGACGAAAACAATGAGATCGTGCATTGGATCGAAGGACACCTCCAAGGTCCCGCGGCCCATGGCCGCATCACCTGGGCACGCCGCTTTGATCATATGCAGCAGCATACCGGTCAGCACATCTTGTCGCAAGCCTTTCTACAGAGCCTGAACGCGCAAACGGTCAGCTTCCACCTCGGTGAGGAACTATCTACGATTGACATTGACCGTCCGACCTTGGACGCCGGTCAGGCTGATCAGGTTGAGGACTTGGCCAACCAAATCGTCTTTGCGGATCGGCCTGTGCTTACAAGCTGGGTGCAGCCAGGGAAGCTTTCCACCGTTGAGCTGCGCAAAGCTCCGACTGTGCAGAAGGACATCCGCATCGTGGAAGTGGAAGGCTTTGACCGCTCGCCCTGCGGCGGGACCCACTGCTCAAGGACTGGCGAAGTGGGGCCTATCGCTATACGCAAATGGGAGCGACGCGCCCAGGAAGTGCGGGTCGAATTCCTGTGCGGCTGGCGGGCGATACGCGACTATCGCTGGAAGACGGCCGCCATCCGCGAACTGGCGCTGGCGTTCACTGTTAAGGATCGAGAACTGCCCACGGCTGTCCTTCGCCTGATCCAGGAGGCCACCGACAATCGTCGCGAGGCGGAGCGCCTGCGTGATGAGCTGCTCGAGGCAGAAGCAGCCAAGCTGCTTGCCGAAGCGACATCTTGGAATGATACACATGTGGTACTGCGTGCTTTCGATGACCGCGAGCCACAGCAGGTGCGCAGGCTCGCATCCCTATTGACCAGGGGCCACAGCACAATTGCACTGTTGGGCATGTCTGGCAACGATGGACGGCTCGTCTTTGCTTGCACCGAGGATTTGGTGGCCGACATGGCAGAACTAATGAAGCAAACGTGCCTCGCCTTCGGTGGGAAGGGTGGGGGACAGCGCCGACTGGCTCAAGGAGGCGGATTCCCCGGGAGAGTGGTGACCAAGGCCCTAGACTTTGCCTTTCAAACGCTGAGCGCGAAACGAAGGACCTGACCATGCGCGAGATTGCCAAGGGTGTTTACTTTGAAGATGCCTACTTCTCCGGTAACGTGAGTTGCATCACCACCGATGAGGGAGCCGTGCTCATCGATTCGCCAATGCTGCCCAGGGACGTGTGGGCATGGCTGAAGAGCATCGCTTCTGTAAGCAAGCAGGGCATCGCCTTTCTTGTGAACACCGACTACCGAGTAGAGCATGTGATAGGTAACTGCTTCTTCCCGACGACTGCCACGATCGCCCACCAAGCCGCATGGACTGAGATGCAGCGCTATGACGAAGGATTCCTGCAGCGCTATATCAGTCGCCACAAGCAGTACTACGCCAGCGTGGATGACGATCTGGCGAAAGCGCGCATTGTTCTCCCCGAGCTGACTCTGTCAACCGAGATGACTTTGTACAAGGGCGATCGGGCCGTCCAATTGATGTACGCGGGCGGACACACGGCCGCGAGCATCATGGTCCTACTGCCCGAGGAACGCATCCTCTTCAGTGGCAATGTGGTTGTCACCGGTGAACACCCCTCCCTGGATCAAGCGAACAGCCTGGAATGGCTACATGCCCTTGAGATGATCCGCAACATGGATGACGTAGACCTGATCGTACCCGGACAGGGTGATCTCTGCGATCCGTCGGCCACTGAGGTACTGACCGACTACATCACGGTGATACGCGAACGAGTCTATGAGCACTATGCAAGTGGCTACACGCGCCGCGAGACGGTCGACAAGGTCAAGATGGACGACTTTTTCGACGTACCCGAAGCGAATCGCACGCATATCGAGCGGCGGATCAGAGGCAGCGTCGAGCGCGTCTACGACGAGTTCAAGAAAGGGGCAGGGAAGAAGCGACGCTGAGGCCAGGAAGCCGGGAACCCTGGCCCTGCACCGCACGTCCTCTATGCGAAGCCTATCACGGATCGAGGAGCCCCCCTGAATGAACAGAGCTTTGCTGCTCCTGCTTGCATTCGCCATTGGCCTGTCCATGATTCTTAATGGCCTCCGCACCCTGCTGCTGGTGCTGCGGTAGCAGCGTGGGCCGGCACTCACACCATTTCTGTCGGTGACTTCTATCGCCCATTCCTAGCGTAGCCGTTCTTATCACGCACGGAGTGGCTGCATCCACAGGCGGCATTCAATGCTCCTGCTGAGATTCGCATGTGCCAAAGGTGCCACACCAAGTCACTTGCCGGTAGCGAGCCTTGCCAGGTCGGCCTAGTCCCCGACATACTCCACGGCGAATACAACGCAACTGCTGACGAGAGCGCCTGGCCGTCCTCCAGGCGCTCTTCAGTGCGCTAGCAGGGGCACGCCGAAATCGCTGCCAATCCTCCATCCAAGCACCCCAGGGCGCTGCATTTGTCTTCAGGTCGGCCAGACGATACAATGAATGGATGATGGGGCATTCACCAACCACAGTGCAGACAGTTCGCGATGCGCTGCAGTTCCCGCTGCCAGGGCGCGCAGCGCACCTGAGCATGGCCGTTCGACCGCGCCCAGGTGATCGCCCCGACCTCCCAGACCCCTGTCCCCATGAGGCTGCCGTCCTTGTGCTTCTCTGCGAACGGGAAGGCCAGCTCGTGATCCCGGTCACTCGCCGCACGGAGACGGTAGAGACTCACAAAGGACAGCTATCCCTGCCCGGCGGTGCTAGAGAGCCCCAAGACGGCGACTTTGCCCACACCGCCTTGCGCGAAACGTGCGAAGAACTGGGCATACCAGAGAACCTGCTCGAGATCTGGGGGGCTCTCACACCACTCTATATCCCACCCAGCCGCTTCTGCGTGTACCCATACGTCGGGTATGCCAGCGGGGTCTACGCGCTGCGGCCAGATCCGGGCGAAGTGGCAGAAGTGATAGAGGTCCCCCTGCAACACCTGCTGGATCCTGCGACACGACAGATTGAGACGCACCTGCGAGGCAGTCAGAGTTTCCAGGTCCCGGTCTATCGCGTGGCTGGCCACAAGATCTGGGGGGCCACTGCAATGATCCTTGCCGAGTTCCTGGCTCTGCTGTCTTCCGCCCACGACTCGGGTGGTGCGTCAGCGTAGCCTGGGCCATCCTAAAGGACCGATGAGCACGCTCACAGCGTAGCCAGGTAACGATCCAGCTCCCAGCTGGTGACTTGAGCCCGGTATTCGTCCCACTCCTGAAACTTGGCCTCAAGGTAGCGGCGAAAGAGCGGTTCACCAAGGGCCTCAGCGATCACCTCATCGCGCTCCAACGCGTGGAGTGCTTCCTCCAGCGTCCCAGGCAGCGTATCGATCTCTCGCAGCCGCAGCTGGAGCGAATCCAGTTCGTAGACATTCTCCTCTACTGGCGGGGGTGGCATCAGGTCACGACGGATGCCATCCAGGCCAGTTGCCAGCATCGCCGCAAAGGCCAAGTAGGGGTTGGCACTCGGATCGGGGCAGCGAAGTTCGCAGCGAGCCAGGTTCTCACCGAGGCCAGGGAGATAGCCTGGAATGCGAATCAGCGCCGAACGGTTGAAGATC
>JBFEPU010000095.1:0-9381 GCA_041549915.1 Anaerolineae bacterium
GGTTCCTCGCGCAGCGACCGAAGAAAGTCCCTGAAGCGAAGCGGAGTGGGACACCCTGCGCCAGCATGGGCACGCCGCCGGACACTTGCGCCGGCGCTGCGCTCTGGCGCAAGTGCAGGTGTTGCCGGGGGTGTCCCTCCACAGAGCGGAGGGATGCTCCGCGAGGAGCCCGGCCCGCTGTTTTCGGATAGGTGCAAATCCTTTTTTTGCGGAATCGAGTCCCCTCGTTCGCAGGATGGCAAGCAAGCCTCTGCACAACCTGAGCATCCAAGTCAAGTTTGCTCCGTGAGGCGTCTGCGAGTATAGTATCCAGTGAAGTCACGCGGCCAGTTGAATAGCATCCATCCGCAGGTGTCATCAATCGGCGAAGCAGCAGCGTTCTAGTCGCCTGTCCTGAACGCCGTGTCCAGCTGGAGAACGACATGGAAACCGGGGCTTTGGGCAACGGGAAAGCCTCCTCGGCGCCGTCCGACGGCATGGCTCGACAGGACGGTTGTTTGGCATAAGGAATGCTCTCGTCTCAGCGAGAGTTTTTGTTGTCTCGCACGAACTGGCTTACAGGAGGAGACGTCGAACAATGAAAGTGCTTGTGTTCAACCCCGAGCGGTGTGACGGTTGTGGCATCTGTGAAGAGACCTGCTCCAAGACCTGGTTTAAGGAAGCAGATCGTGCCAAGTCCGCCATCCGCATCTCCGAACTCACAGACCAACCGGGCCGCTACACAGCCAACAACTGCAACCAGTGCGGCGACTGCATGGACGTGTGCCCAACACTGGCCCTCCAGCGGGACAAGCGCGGCATTGTGCGCATCAGGAAGAGACTGTGTGTTGGCTGTCTGTCGTGTGTTGGCTTCTGTCCGATCGTGGCCATGCGCGTGCACCCAGAGCACACCATTCCGTTCAAATGCGTGGCGTGCGGTACCTGCGCCAAGGAGTGCCCCAGGGATGCGCTGTCCATAGAGGATCTTCCGGAAGCGGCCCTGACAGCGACAGAAGCACGGATGAAGGTGGCGGCATGATGAAAGCCATAGAGAAGATTCGTAGAGCGCACAAGATCCTGACAGAGTACCGCTATGACCCCCCGCAAGTGGATCGTGGATACGCCAACCAGACGCTCTATGTCAACGTGTCGGACAATGCCATCGCCGCCAGACCGGTCGACGAGAAGATGAAGCGCACTTTTGTCGGCGGACGAGGATTCGGCCTCTGGCTGCTGTGGAACGCAGTCGGCGGAAGCACCCGCTGGAACGACCCGGAGAACGAAGTCATCCTGTCATCGGGACCCATCGGTGGCACGACCGCATATCCTGGCTCCGGCAAGTCGATCGCCGTCAGCATCTCTCCGCTCACCGGCACCGTAATCGATAGCAACGTCGGTGGACACTTCGGCCCACTGCTCAAGTTCGCGGGTTGGGACGCCATCGAGGTCCAAGGAAAAGCGGACAGAGAAGTGATTGTCTTTGTGGATGGCAACGAGGGACTGGTACAAGTCATCGAAGCGCCAGAAGAAGCAACCGATAGCTACCTGCTCCCCGAGCAAATCCTCGATCTGTTCGCCGGTACGCCAGAGGAGAAGGTAGGCGTTTCTTCTGTGTCCACGGGCCCTGGTGCGGAACACGCGCTCATCGGCTGCCTGAACGTGAGCTTCTACGACAAGCGACGCGGCTTTGCGCGTTTGAAGCAAGCGGGCCGCGGTGGCATTGGCACCGTGCTGCGAGACAAGAGAGTCAAGGCCCTGGTTGTCAAATACACGGGTGTGAATGCAGACTCCAATCAGCCCGCGGACTGGGCTGAACTGACGCGCGTCGGCAGCAAGATGCATCGCGAGATCTACGAACAGGATCCGATCATGAACGACATGCGTGGTGGCGGCACGACCATGCTGGTGAGCATCATGAACGAGTTCGACTTGTTGCCGGTGCACAACTTCCGTTACGGCTCAGACCCCAGAGCTGAGGGGCTATACAAGGACCAGTTTAGACCAGATTTCAGCCTTGATATTCCGAACGGTTGTTGGTACGGCTGCACCCTGGCTTGCTCCATGTGCGTGGAGCGATTCCAGCCGCGCACTGGGCCTTACAAAGGCAAGTGGGTGCATGTCGATGGCCCCGAGTACGAAACTATCGCCGGCATTGGCTCCAACTGCGGCATCTTTGACGCACACGCCGTGTTGGAGGGCAACTTCTACTGCGACATGTACGCCATTGACACCATATCCTTTGGAACAGCCCTGGGCTTTGCTATGGAATGCTACGAAGAGGGCATCCTCAACAAGGAGCAAACGGGCGGCCTGGAGCTGAATTTTGGCAATGCAGACGCCATGCTCGAAAGTCTGCACCAGATGGCGCGTGGCGAGGGCTTTGGCACTGTCATAGGTCAGGGTGTGCGTCGTATGAAGCACTTGTTTGTGGAAAAGTACGGAGCTGACCCAGAGTTCTTGCAGGACATAGGCATGGAGTGCAAAGGCCTGGAGTATTCGGAGTACGTCACGAAGGAATCCATTGCCCAACAAGGCGGCTATGGGCTGGCCAACAAGGGGCCGCAGCACGACGAAGCCTGGCTGATCTTCATGGACGCCGTCAGAAACCAGATCCCGACCTTTGAGGACAAGGCTGAGGCGCTACACTATTTCCCCATGTTCCGCACCTGGTTCAGCCTGAACGGCCTCTGCAAGCTGCCCTGGAATGACGTCGAGCCCGCCGACAACAGGGAGGCGCACGAGCCGCGGGTGGCAGCTCGCGTCCCGGAACACGTGGAGAACTACGTCCGCCTGTTCAGCGCTGTGACTGGACGCCAAGACATCAAGAAGCCAGAAGACTTGATCGGCATGTCAGAAGCTGTGTACAACTTCCAGCGCCTCTTCAACTTGAAGATGGGCTTTGGCACTCGCGAGCACGATGCCATACCTTACCGTTCGATGGGTCCCGTAACCACGGAGGAGTACGAATCCCGGGCCCAGCGCTACGACGAACAGCTGGCCCAGATTGGCTTTGAGCCCGATGGCAAGAGCACAGAAGCGAAAACGGCTGCCCTGCGCGCACATCGAGAACAGGCCTATGAAGCTTTGTTGGACGCTGTGTACAGGCGCCGCGGCTGGACGCGGGATGGCATCCCAAGCTTGGACACCGTCAGGCGTCTGGACATTGACTATCCGGACGTGGTAGCCCTGCTGGAGGAGCACCAGACGGTCCGGTGAGCCACAGATTCCACAGTGCTGATGCACCCAAGTGCGTGGAGCCGCCACGCTTTCCCCTGCGTGGTCGACGGACCTGCGCCGCGGATGAGCAAAGCACGGCCAACGTGGAGACCACGTTTTACTGAGAATACCATATACAAGAAAGCACTGTCATGAGAAGAACTGCCGCTGCCCTACTCATTGGTGCCATCCTCATCGTCAGTTGCGCCACAGCCACGCCAACCGCAACTCCAACGCCCACCGCGACGCCAACGGCGACTGCGACCGCCACTCCCGTTCCACCCACTCCCACGCCTGCCCCACTGCGCGTCTGGCTCAGCCCCGCCGTACCGATCGCCTTGCGGGATCAGGTCCGTGCTGCGCTTGAGGGGCACGATACTGTCCCCGCCCAATCGAGTAATGACGCCGACCTGCGGATAGGGTTGGGCTTGCGGGTACTGCTGGCGCGCTGGGTCTATGTGATCGCAGTGCCTTTCCCAACACTGGCAGATGACTTGGACTGGGATGACGTGGGCCGGTTCTGGGCAGGAGAACCTGGCGTTCTGCCTGACATCTCAGGCGATGATGCAAGTCCCACGCTCTTTGTGACCGCGGAGACGATGGGAGTGCTACACGGTCTGCTCGGCGCATCCAGTAGCAAGGCGCCGATCACAGTGCTGGACTCCGGTGAACTGCTTGACAAGGCGTGGGCTGCCCGCCCGCACGCCTGGGTGATCGTGCCATTTGAGCAACTGGAACCACGCTGGAAAGTGCTGAGCGTGGACGGTGCAAGCGTGTTGGACAAGGGACTTGACATGGAACGGTATCCGCTAGCGGTGCCCATTGGCGCTGAAGGAGAGGGAGCAGAGGCGCTGTTGGAAGCGGTGCGGAGCAACGGGAAACTGCTGACCAACCGAGACACCGAACGCATGTCCGTCCTGTTGATGACCGGCGTCACGGCGCTGGTGCGCGGCATCGCGCACCGGATGGAGCTCCACGGCATCTTGTACCCAGCGGAGAAGATAGGCAACGTGCTCAAGGAGGCCGACCTGACCCACATCAGCAACGAGATCCCATTTGCAGAGGACTGCCCTCCGCCCAACCCAAAGACAGAGTCGCTGGTCTTTTGCAGCGATCCACGTTACATTGAACTCCTGCGCGCCGTGGGTGCCGATGTGATAGAGTTGACCGGGAACCACTTCCAAGACTATGGCTCTCAAGCCACCCTCGATACGCTGGCAATGTATCGCAAGGAAAAGTGGCCCTATTACGGCGGCGGAGCCAACCTGGAAGACGCTCGCAAGCCGATGGTTATTGAGCATAACGGCAACAGCTTTTCCTTCATCGGCTGCAACCCCGTTGGCCCGCAGTTCGCCTGGGCCACCGACGACTCGCCCGGTGCCGCTCCGTGCGACTATGAGTACATGCACGCCGAAATCGGCCGCCTGAAGTCAGAAGTGGATGTGCCAGTAGCCACCTGGCAATACTGGGAGTTCTACCAGTACGAACCGACTGCCCAGCAAAGGGCCGACTTTCGCGGCATGGTGGATGCAGGTGCCGCCATCGTCAGCGGGAGCCAGGCCCACCATCCACAGGCTATTGAGTTCTACAAGGACGGCTTTATCCACTATGGTCTGGGGAACCTCTTCTTCGACCAGATGTGGGCAATCGGGACCCGTCAGGAGATGATCGACCGGCATGTGATCTACCAAGGCCGCCACCTGTCCACGGAGCTACTGACCTTCATGCTCGAGGACTACAGCCAGCCCCGTCCAATGACCACGGAGGAGCGGCGTCAGCTGCTGACAGCGGTCTTCGAAGCCAGCGGGTGGTAGACAATACAGTCCCCGCTTTGGTGCCCGGGACGCCGGTCGGAAAGCCGGAAGGCCTTCGTCCATCTGCTGATCCGGCTTCTGAGCGATGCCGCGCTAAGCCGTCTCGATGTCGGACACCTCGACAGCTACGCCAACAGCAGTGGCTTCCTCGGCCAGAGCCGAAGCTCCCAACTGTCTCTTCAGCAGGATGAACGCCAGCGCCGCAGTCAGACCTGCCAGTCCCGTAGCATACCAGACCCAGCGTGGATCCATGTTGTCCATGATTAGCCCAGACAGAAGTGTTCCAAATATCGCCGGGATAATCCAGGTGAACCCATAGGCCGCCATGTACCGTCCGCGCATGTCTTCAGGGGCCATCTGAGCGGCAACTGCCTGCGCCGTGGGATGAAAGATCATTTCTCCAATCGTAACAATAACCATCGCGGACAGAAACAGTGCATATGCGGACACAAGGCCATACAAAACGTAGCCCAAGCCATAGAGAGCGGCGCCCAGGGCCATTAGAAGTATCGGCTGGTATCTGCGGACGCGGCGCGTGAGGGCAAACTGAAACAGCACAACCATGGTCGCGTTGAGACTCAAGATGTAGCTGAACCCCTGGGGGGACACGTTGTGAATGTCCCGCAGGTAGACCGGCAGTGTGAGGCTCATCTGCATCGACACCGCCATCACCAACATGGATGCCAAAACAAAGGCCGTGAAACGTATGTCCCTGAGCACCGTCCCGTAACCCTGCAGAGTCTGCAAGGCACTCTCGCGCTCTGCGCTGGAATCTGCGCCGGGTTTGGTCTCCCGCAGAAAGGTGGACACAACGCCCGCGGTAATCAGGCTGGTCACGGCGTCGGCTACGAAGAGGAAAAAGAAAGAACGGGTTGCGATCAGCCCGCCAATGATTGGGCCGAAGGCTACTGCGAGATTGTGCACCACCCGCAGCACGCCAAATCCCTGTCCGCGCTGCTCCTCGGGCAAGAGATCAGCAACCATCGCCTGCCGAGCCGGCCCACCGACCTCGGCGAACAAGCCGACAATGATCAAGCTCAGGAAGACCAGCTGGAATGAACCCGCCCACCCGAGCAGCAGGCTGGTCAGCGCGCTCGCCACGAGGCCAAAGAGCATCGTCCCCTTGCGGCCCAAGCGGTCGGCCAACGCGCCACCCAAGACGCTCCCGGGCATAGCCATGACCGCGAAGATACCGATCAAAGCGCCGAGTTCAGTCATCCCGACACCGAACCTCTGGGTGATGTACAGGGCCAGGAAGGGGAACATCAGTGCCGCGCCGAGGCTGTCGATGAACGAGCCGAAGATGAGCAGCCAGAACTGTTGGGGGTAGTCTTGATAGACGCTGCGCAGTTGGTGCAATGGTCTCTGGAAAAACATGGCTTCTGCTATGGCCTCCTATGGAGTGAGTATGCCCTGATTCTAAATATTCTTATCATTGACCTCAATTATACTACAGGAACCTGCCTCTGTCAACAATTATCTAAACAACACTATTAACAAGTTCGCGTTGTGGACCGGCGCCTGGGGATTTCCAGCGAAAGACGCAATCCCCGCCGCCAGCGGCTGAGATTGCGTCTGCATTGCCGCGTATGCACAGTCTAGCCGGACCCACCTCTGGCCTCGACAGTCACGTCGCGGACAGAAGATGCAACGGTACAAGGAGCGAGAACTGGCTACAAGCTGGGCAAGAAGATGCGGAAGGACGGCCGGTATGCGTAATTGGTGCTGAGCGGCCGGTCGCTCCAGCCTCCAATCACGTGGATGACCGTCTCTTGGCCAATCAGAATGGGGGCTGCACCAAGTGTCCGCCATTGACTGAGCACAGGAGAGTCAAAAGACATCCACGCCCCCTGATCCACATCGTAGCGCTCGTTGAACGACAGATACTCCGTCCACCCGCCGCCGAAGGCAAAGACCTGGTTATCAACGGTCACAGCGGCCAACCCACCACGGCCCACACGCATCGGCGCCAGGCGTGTCCATGGCTGCTCTCCTGACCCCTCCTTCGCCGGCTCATAGACCTCACCTAGCGTAGACTCGCTCTGCCCATCGTATCCGCCAAGTACGTACACAAGCTCGGCAACGAGCGTCGCAGCAGAAAAGCCGCGAGGCTCGCTCATCGGAGTCCCGGATGCCCAGGCATCACTGTCTGGATCGTAGACAAGAACGGTATCCAGATAGCGGATGCCGTCCAAGCCGCCAAAGAGATACAGCTTGTCGTTCACAGCCGCAATCGCGTAGGCAAAGAGCGGCATGGGCAAGGGGGCCACCTCGCTCCAGGCATCAGCTCGCGGGTCGTACACCTCCACTGTGGCAATCGCCTGATCCATAGCATCGTACCCACCAGGCACGTAGATCCGATCTCCTAGGACAGCGGCACCGATGTTGCGCACAGGCCGGGGCTTGCTCGCTCGCCGTGTCCAGGTATCTGTGCTGGGATCATATACCTCCACCACGCCACTGACGCCCTCGGTCGTCTCACCACCGATAGCGTAGATCTGTCCCTGGTAGGCCACGACGGCCAGACGCGCGCGAGAGGTGGGCATCTGCGCCTTGGTGACCCAGCGCGAGGAGGCTACATCCTGCCCGTTCCCTATGCTGGTATTGGCCTGATCCGTGAACTGATTGCCTGTGCCAGTGAGACCTGTCCGCGCGGGCGGCAAGAATACGACAAGGGCGATCAGGAGTGCTGAGGCTAGCAAGAACACCCGTTGCCACCGAGAAATGCGCTCTTGGGGCCAAGGGAATTGCTCCTCCTCGGCAGCGGTGGGTACTCCCTCGAGCTCGATCCACCCCTCGCGCACTGCGTACATCGTTGCCTCGGTACGCGACTCTACAGCGAGCTTGCTGAAGATGTTGCGCAGGTGGACTTTGACCGTGTTCACGCTGATGAAGAGCTGGAGCGCAATCTGCTGGTTGGTCAAGCCGGTGGCCACAAGCTTGAGGATCTCCAGCTCACGGTCGCTCAGTGTCGGTTGTTGGAGCGTGTGATTGCTCTCCACGAGATGCTACTTTGGCCCGATCCAGAAACTGCGCGGTGGCACGCCCTTGCCCTGGCGCAAATCTACCGCAAGGCCGGCCTGCTCCAGAACAGGCAGGTCATCCGCATGGCAGAGCACAGTCCCAGCGGGCTCATTGAAGCGTTCCTCATACCTTGCCAGGCCGCCTCGCACCGCGCCCTTCAGATCATCCGCTGGGCCGGCCATCACCCAAAGGTAGGATGGACCTGTCGCTTTCCTTGATTTCGCACCTGCAGCTGCCCTCGCCCGGCGCCGGGTGGTGCGTCTGCGCGACCGAGGAGCTTGCTTGGCCTGCGTCGCCTGCGCAGGCGCAGCCACAGTTGGCGCAGGCTCTGGCTCCATTTCTTCTACATTCTGATCCGACACAGCTTCCACCGCTCGAGCCCGCTTAGGCCCGGCTGCCTTCTTTGTTGGTACGGTAGCCCTCACGCGTCCGCGCTCAGGCTCAACCTTGTCAACGGCTTCCGCCTCCAAAACCCGCTCGGCCTCCGTTTTCTCTACTTTCCTTGCCGCCGCATCTTCGACGCGCACCTCGTGCTCGGCGGTTGTCCCAGACGGCGGCATCGACGCTCCGACAGAGACGGGCTGTGGCGTCCCTATCGGCTTTGGTCCGGCAAGATCTTCCACAGGGGTCGCTTTGGCTGGGGCCGCACGGCGCGCCTCGACTGCCTCCTCTGCTGGCGCGGCTTCCACCTCGCGCCTGACGCGCGGCTCCGCCTGCTTGCTGACAGGTGCGATCTCAGCTTTGGAACTGGGCTCCGGCTCCACTGCTCGCTTGCGCGGCGGAGCCTTGGCTGCAACTGGGAGCTCGTTTGTCGAGACCGGCTTGGCAGCCGCCGTCCCGGGAGCAGGCTTTGACTCGGCAGATGGCGGTGTGACCTGGCGTACCACGTCCTGCCAGATGCCGGTATCTGCCACGGCGTCCTGAGGAGCAACGGACTCGGCCTCAGCAGGCGTCGTCTCCTCCACCACGTCCTGCCAGATCTTGTCCGGCTCTGCCGTCTCCCGGCGCCACTTGGCCACCTCGTCTGCCGTGGCTGGCCCCGCGACTTCACCGTCCACCAGCTTCACCCAGTGGCCGGGCCTGAATTCGTGGTAAGTAACCCTAGCCATGGTCCTCTATTCTACACGCTATAGAGCGTGTCAGCAAGCTGACCTCACCCCGCGCTGCGCCTTGGGCCGCATGTTCACACCAACACGCAGAGGTCCGGGGCCAATGTCTGCCATCTTTGTATTGTCTGCCGATCAAGGTCAGATGCTGCCTGTCGCAATACCCTCGTGCTGTGGCGATGGCAGCTTGTGCGGGACCTGGCACCCGTAGCCCAGCCGGTCAACTGTGTGTCTCCTCAGTA
>JBFEPU010000096.1:0-9317 GCA_041549915.1 Anaerolineae bacterium
CGCCGATTTCGAGAGCTTGGTGACCAGCGATGGCGTCCGCAAGTGGTACAGCCTCGATCTCACCGGTCTCGTGCAGGATTGGGTAGGCGGCAACGTGCCGAACAATGGCTTGCTGCTTCGCGCACCGGGTTCCTCCGCTTCGTTGTGGTTTGCCAGCGCCCAGAACCTCGTCCAGAGTCTGCGCCCCAAGCTGATCGTTGCCTACCAGTTCGCGTCCACTCCGACTGCCGTTCCTACACCGACTGCGACGCCAACACCGACTGCAACAGTCACTGCTACAGTGACAGCCACACTCACTGCCACAGCGACAGCCACCGCCAGCGCCACAGCGACAGCCACCGCCAGCGCCACAGTGACAGCCACCGCCAGCGCTACGCCTGTGGCGACCGTTTCGGTCTATCGATTGTACGTGCCGCTAATAGTCGCGCCGGAGTAGCTCGAGTTGCGTCCAAACAAGAATCCGAGAAGGTAGCGGGGAGGATGAGGATGAAGCTGCGCCTTGCTGTCGTAAGCCTGTGGGCAGAGGACGTGCCGACCACGGCACACTTCTACCGGGACGTGCTCGGTTTGCCCCTTGCTGCACTTCACGGCCATGTCCCACACTTTGACCTGGATGGCACCCTTCTGGTCATCCTTGAAGGTCGTCCCCTCCCAGCGCGCGATGCGGCGCTGGCCCGGTTCCCGCTGATCGCTTTCGCAGTGCAAGACCTCGACACGGCGCTTGAACGATTGCGCAGACATGGTGTCGAGATGCCGTGGGGGATTGAGGAAGACGCCAGCTCACGTTGGGTGATGTTCCATGACCCGGCAGGCAATCTGATTGAACTGGTGCAGTTTAATCACCCGTTTGCGCGGACACTGCAACAGTGAGGATCGGTAGCGCACAATTCGCGGGGCATGTCAAAGCCTGCACGCGAGACCTGAAAGCTCACGAGCAGCTTGGCGGCCACCCCAGGAGGCAGGTTTGAGTTGACCAACGAGGAGCACTACCGCAGGCTTGAGCGGATGTACCTTTCCGCCCCCATAAATGCATACTATGAGCCCACCATACACATCAGCACAGGACGGGCACAAGTGGTAATCCCCGTGCGCCGCCAGCTCTTCCACGCCGCGGATGCGGTACATGGCGCCGTGTACTTTAAACTGCTTGATGACGCTGCCTTTTTCGCTGCCAACTCGCTGGTTGATGATGTCTTTGTGCTCACGGTGTCCTTCACTGTGTACTTCACGCGTCCAGTCTCTCAAGGGGAGATGAAAGCCACCGGACGAGTGGTCCACCGCTCGCGGCGCCTGGTGATCGCAGAGGCAGAATTGGTCGACTCGGCGGGTCGAGAGATCGGACGCGGCAGCGGGACTTTTATGCGCAGCAACGTCGAGCTCTCGGCCGTTCCAGGCTATGTGTAGGCTCGGCAGACCATCGATCCCAATGGTGAGCCGCCCTCTACCTCAGGCTGAGCGCCTGCGAGATCTACGAGCGTCCCGGCCTGATCAGGCGTGGCTGTTGCTTGTGTGAGGACCAGACTCCCAAGAGGACGGTCCCAGGACGCGCTTGGCCTCAACATGACACGAGAGAGCACTACGGTCCGGGGCCTGTGAGCGAGATTCCGATTTGCACTGCGCACCTGACACGCCTCCAACCTGACATGCACCCCTCGCTGGCGATGTTTGGCGATTCACAGCCCAAACAGTAGAATCGTTGAGAGGACTCCAAAAAGCCGAGGTCAAGGCCGCTCACCTCAACCACCGTCGAATGGAGGGCCGAGCCATCAACATCATCTATTTCGATCTGGAAACAAAGCGTACCCTTGGCCAAGTCGGAGGGCGTGAGAACGTCAGGAAGCTTGGAATGGCGGCGGCTGTCACGTACAGTGCCGCAAAGAATGCCTACCATCGCTACACCGAGGCACGGGTCAAAGCTCTGATCGAGGAGCTCAAAGCCGCCGAACTGGTCATAGGCTACAATGTCCTCGAATTCGACTATGAGGTGCTCAGGGCGTACACCGGTGAATCGCTCGACACGCTGCCCACCCTCGACCTGATGCATCATCTAGCAGAACGGCTCGGATTCCGCCCCAGTCTTGAATCCGTGGCCACCGCCACTCTGGGCGTGAGCAAGTCGGCCGATGGACTGCAGGCCGTACGGTGGTACCGGAAAGGTCAAATCGACAAGGTGCTCGACTATTGCGAGAAGGACGTGGAGATCCTCAAGCGTCTGCACGAATATGGAAAACATCGCAGAATCATCTACTACTGGGACAGGCAGTATCAGCGACAGATGGTTGTGGTCAATTGGTGAAACAGCATACCAGATGCAACACGCAGGGCCCGCAACAACTGGGGGCCGCCTGCCGGCCCAATCCATCATATTACATGCCCTGGTCTTGGGGACGCAGCGTGGAACCACCAGCAGCAACCACGCACCGGGGTGTTGACGACCCATGACTTTTGCCCCGGCATACCTGCGCCTGCTGCACAGTGGCGAGCTGAAGAATCGGGTCCAAGAAGCATACCAGCGACTGGAGGCCTGCGACATCTGCCCCCGCGAGTGCGGCGTGAACCGCAGGGAGAGCAAAAAGGGCGCCGTGTGTCGCACCGGGGAACGCGCCGTTGTATCCAGCCACAACCCGCACTTTGGCGAGGAAGCACCATTGGTGGGCACCGGAGGTTCCGGCACGATCTTCTTCACCTGGTGCAACCTCAAATGCCAGTATTGCCAGAACTACGAGATCAGCCAGCTAGGCCAGGGCCGGGAGGTCGAGCCCGAGCAACTGGCAGCGATGATGCTGCGACTACAGCAGATGGGCTGCCATAACATCAACTTTGTCTCGCCCACGCACGTCGTGCCGCAGATCCTGGCAGGTGTGCTCATCGCGGCCGAGGCCGGCCTGCGCGTGCCTCTGGTCTACAACACGGGTGGCTATGACTCGCTCAAGACACTCGAGCTGCTCGACGGCGTGTTCGACATCTACATGCCGGACATGAAATACTCCGATGAGCCGACGGGACGGCGTCTCTCCAAGGTGAAGAACTACCCGGCCCTTAATCAGGCCGCTGTTGCCGAAATGCACCGCCAGGTGGGCGACCTGCTCCTGGACGGACAGGGCATCGGCTTGAGCGGACTACTCATTCGGCACCTGGTACTGCCCGCTGGGCTGGCAGGAACAGAGGAAACCCTGCGCTTCCTGGCCGAGGAGCTATCACGTGACACCTACGTCAACATCATGGATCAATACCGTCCCTGCTATAAGGCGGACGGACTACCCGAACTGAACCGGCGCATCACCACCGACGAGTATGCGGAGGCGGTGCGCCTGGCCCACGAAGTTGGGCTACACCGGCTGGACGAGCGCCGAGCCAGGCTGTTTCTGTGGTTTTAGTTTTGGTTACAGTACTGGGCATGCTATAATGCGCGCTGCTTCGTGGCGGGGTGACCATGGCTGATCTGGTGCGACTCCACGCCAAGATTCACGGCTACGTACAAGGCGTCAGTTTTCGTTACTACACCATACGGGAGGCCCAGACCCTGGCTCTCAAAGGCTATGTCCGCAATTGCTGGGATGGCACCGTCGAGGTCGTTGCTGAAGGGGAGCGAGGAGCTGTGACCAAGCTGTTGGCTTGGCTGCACAGAGGTCCACCCTCGGCCCAAGTCGACAAGGTGGACAGCAGCTGGGAGGAAGCGATAGGCGAGTTCGACCGCTTTGAGGTTCAGTTTTGATGCGCCGCAATCCCCAGCACCTAGCCTGGACGGTCACCTTGGCGGCCTTTGCCATCTTCTGCACTCTGGCCGTCATTATTCCGCTGACGATCCGCTGGTACCTCACAACTGCTACCCGAGCTTACGAGGCCAAAGTCACCTGCCTGGAAGGTACGGCTGTAGTAGAGCATCCTGAACACGGTGAGGCCATCCCAGTGCTCCAGGGCGAGACCATCTCCGTCCCGGAGGGCGCCGTAGTTAGCGTGGACGCCACGGCTCAGGCCCTCATCAGCTTCTTCGATCAATCTCTGGCGAAGCTGTTCCCGCGCAGCAGCGTGGCTCTGGAACAGATGCGTGCTCCCCGCTTCGGGGTCAGCCTGCGTCCGGCGCAGATCACCCTGCAGGCCAAGGGCGGCAGGGTGTGGGCAAACACCGTGCTCCGTGGATCCTGGCCCGTGGAGTTCAGGGTCAATACCCTGCAGGCAGACACGCTGCTGAGCGAGGACGGCAACTACACACTGGAAGTAACCAATGAGTGGACAGAAGTGATCGTCGAGCGTGGGATGGCCGAGGTGTCAGCGACCGCCGCGATCACTACAAGCGAAGCGGCGAGCGTCTCGCTCAGTTCAAGGCAGCGCAGCATTGTCGAGACGGGCAAGGTGCCGCTTGCACCGCTCAAGGCCGAACGAGACTTGCTCATCAACGGCAACTTTGTCGCTCCGCTGGGCACCGGCTGGCAGTCCTTCAACGATCAAGGCGCAGACGGCGGTGAGGTGGATGGCGTGGTTTCATTGGTCGTCGACGAATTGAGGCGTGCTGCGCGGTTCCAGCGCACCGGCGGTGAGTTCAATCACTGCGAGACGGGCATCGAGCAGCAGATCGACCGCGACCTGCCCGACCCGCTCACTACTCTAAAAGTGAAAGCGACGATCAAGCTGGTCAATCAAAGTCTGTCGGGCGGCGGGTATCTCAGTTCCGAGTATCCGCTGATGATCGTAATGAGGTACCGAGATGTCTATCAGAGCGAGAACGAATGGGTTCATGGCTTCTACTATCAGAACGCTGACAACAACCCAACCATGTACGGTGAGCAGATCGGACAGGACGAGTGGTACTTTTACGAATCAGAGAACCTGGCAGGCGTCCTGCCGGTCGCACCACGACGCATCCTGTCGCTCCGTGTCTACGCGTCCGGATGGAGCTATGACAGTTTGGTCGCCGAGATCAGCTTGCTCGTGGAGTGAGAAGGCTTGGCAGACGAGCCGTCTGCACTGACAACTCAAAGGAGAGTGATATGCTTACTCAGAAACCCGTCCGTACTTTTCTGGATGAGCTGGCCAGTTCTGCCCCAGCGCCAGGGGGCGGCAGCGCGGCAGCACTGGGGGCTGCCATCGGCGCGGCGCTGGTCAGCATGGTGGCCAACCTGACCGTGGGCAAGAAGAAATACGTCGACGTGCAGGAAGACATCCAACGCATCCTGGAGCGTTCTGAGACGCTACGCCGAAGATGCGTAGAGTTGCTGGAGCAAGACGTGACCGCCTACACCAAGGTCTCGGAGGCCTACAGGATGCCTCGCGAGACGGATGAGCAAAAGGAAGCACGAAGTGCAGCCATTCAGGAGGCACTGAAGGGAGCCACCTCCGTACCGATGGCACTGGCAGAAGCTTGCGTGCAGATCCTGAAGCTGTGCCCTGAGACTGCAGAAAAGGGCAATCTGCGAGCCGTCAGCGACGTGGGCGTGGGTGCACTGATGGCCGAGGCCGCCCTGCGAGCCGCCGCACTCAACGTGTGGATTAATCTGGGAAGCATCAAGGACCAGGACTTTGTTCTGAAAGAGGGTGGACGACTCAAGGCCCTTTTGGAGGGCACAGCACAGCTGAAAGAGGAGATCCTCAAGGACGTCGAGGCCAAGTTGTAGCACAAGGAGTCACAACTGGAAGGTGGAGAGCTGCAGCTGCGTGGATCCCAGTCCAGGGCACGGCAGCTGCTGGTTTGTAAAGCAGCGGCAGGGCCGGGGCCGAGGGAGCCCTCTGCCGGGCTGAACGATCAGCATGGACAGCGGATTGTCCTTGTCCAGAGATCAGAAGAGGAGACGAACATGACTGCAACGATTCTGAGCGGACGTGAGTTGGCAAGCAGTATGCGGGCACAGCTAAGCGCAGAAGTCACAGAGTTTGAAGCAAGGCATGGCTTTGTGCCTGCGATCGCCGTGGTGCGTGTGGGCGAGGACCCGGCATCGGTTAGCTACGCTGGGGCAATCGAGAGGTCTTTCGGCAAGCGTGGGATGGGCTTTTCGCTGCGCACCCTGCCACAGACCGCCAGGCAAGAGGAAATCGTGGGCCTGGTCGCTGAGTTGAACGCCGACGAGAACGTGCATGGCATCATGATCCAGGAGCCATTGCCGAAGGGGATTGATGAAGCTGCGGTGAAGGATGCGCTGTCATTTGCCAAAGACGTAGACGGCGTGCATCCGGTGAACGCCGGGCGGCTGTCACAGGCGGCACCAATCGGTCGCCCGCCGATGGTGGGGGCATTCTTCGTGCCAGCCACACCTGCGGGGGGGCTGGAAATACTCAAGCAGTATGGTGTCGAGCTGCAGGGCAGGCATGCAGTGGTGGTTGGGCGCTCCAACATCGTGGGCAAACCGATGGCCATGCTGCTGCTGCGCGAGAACGCCACGGTTACCATGTGCCACTCGCGCACCGCCAACCTGTCCGAGGTCTGTCAGAGTGCCGACATCCTCTGCGCTGCCGTGGGTCGGCCGCGCATGATCAAGGCCGGGTGGATCAAGCCAGGTGCGGTGGTGGTCGACTTTGGTGTGAACTTTGTGGATGACGAAATGTGCGGTGACGTGGACTTTGAGGAGGCCAAAGACGTTGCCGGCATGATCACCCCCGTGCCGGGCGGCACTGGCCCGATGACAAACGTGATGCTGATGCGCAATGTGATCGAAGCGGCCAGGCGGCAAGCGGAAGGATAGCCTTCTGCCCTGTCAACGCGGTTCGCCGAAGCGCCGGTCGTGCCCGTACCGAGCGATGCGCAGCGCAGGATCCCGGCCGGCTCTTTGACAAACGGAGGTGGCTCCCGGCGCGGCACATGCGGAGCAGTTGGACGGTTGTTGCGAGATCAGCCAGCGGAGTGGGCAGGCGGCCCCACTGCCTGGCCCACTACGAGAAAAACCTTGTGTTGTGGAGAGCTGTGTTTGACAAGGCTGCCAAGCTATGGTAAGATTGCGAGGCTGCCACGGGAAGTGAAAGTTTTCACAATCGCATCAGGTCTGTGATGCTTGACCCTCGATTCAGCGCGGTCAACGGCTGGCGGCGCGCCAGTTTTGTACCCCGACGGCCAGAAAGTCAGCTGCGGCCACAGGTGAGCACCCTTCTGGCAAGGCTTGTCTGCAATCAGGCGTGTTTCTTTGCACCACAGATCAGCCTGTATTGTTGGATGAATCGAATACCACACCAACCAAAGGAGGTCCCATGATCGTCGACGTCAAGTCACCTGTACCAAGCGACATCGAAATCGCTCAGGCAGCAAAGTTGCGCCCCATCCGCGAGGTGGCCGCAGATGTAGGTCTCAGTGAGGACGACATCGACTACTTCGGCAAGTACAAGGCCAAAGTGCACCTCGATGTGTTGAAGCGCATGAAGGATCGCCCCAACGCGAAGTACATTGATGTGACCGCCATTACCCCCACTCCGCTGGGCGAAGGCAAGACCACCACAACCTGCGGCCTGAGCCAGGCACTGCACTATCTTGGTAAGACCGTCTTCACTTGCATCCGCCAGCCTTCGCAGGGCCCCACTTTCGGCATCAAGGGAGGTGCCGCCGGCGGCGGCTACTCGCAGATCGTCCCGATGGAGGACTTTAACCTGCACCTCACGGGAGATACCCACGCTGTGGGTGCAGCCAATAACCTGCTCGCAGCCGCCATTGACGCTCGAATCCTGCATGAGGATCGTCGCAGCGACGCGCGCCTGCGCACACTTCTGTGCCCCAGTGACACATTTGCTCCCTGGATGCACAAGCGGCTTGAGAAACTGGGCATCAAGGCAGGGAAGCCATCGGAGCTAAGCCCTGAAGATCTCCATCGCTTCATCCGGTTGGATATCGATCCCTACAGCATCACTTTGAACCGCGTCGTCGACGTCAATGACCGCGCCGTCCGCAATGTCGTGATCGGCCTGGGCACCAGCTCCGACGGACGCCCACGGCAGACGGGTTTTGACATCACGGTCGCCAGCGAGGTCATGGCTATCCTGATGATGGCCAGCAGCCTGAAGGACCTGCGGGAGCGGGTCGGTCGCATGGTTATTGGCACTGATAAGAATGGCAGCGCGGTAACCGCCGAGGATCTAGGCGTCGCTGGCGCGATGACCGTCCTGCTCAAGGACGCGCTGATGCCTAACCTGATGCAGACTCTGTCCGGCGCTGGAGCCTTTGTGCACACCGGCCCGTTTGCCAACATCGCTCCCGGCAACTCTTCGGTTATCGCGGACCTGATCGGCATCAAGCTGGCTTCAGGCGGCTATCTGGTGACAGAGTCCGGATTCGGCGCCGACATCGGCATGGAGAAGTTCTTCGACATCAAGTGCCGCGCCAGTGGGCTGATCCCCAACTGCGTGGTCATTGTGGCCACGGTTCGTGCGCTGAAGATGCACGGTGGCGGGCCCAAGGTGGTGGCCGGCATCCCATTGGATGGTGCCTACACGGCAGAGAACCTGGAGCTCTTGGAAAAGGGTATTGCCAACCTGTCAGCGAACGTCGGGTTCGCCAGGAAGTTTGGCATCCCGGTGGTGGTTGCGGTCAACCGTTTCAAGACGGACACGGAGAAGGAACTGCAGATGGTCAAGGATGCCGCCAAGGCCGCGGGTGCATTTGGGGCCGAGGTCTCTGAACACTGGGGCAGAGGTGAAGAAGGTGCGGTTGCCCTCGCCGAGGCCGTGATAGAAGCGTGCGAGCAGCCCAGCGATTTCAAGTTCCTCTATCCGGTAGACATGCCAATTAAGGAGAAGATCGAGATCATCGCCACTCAGATCTACGGGGCAGACGGCGTGGACTTTGCGCCGGCAGCCCAACAGAAGCTCAAGCTCTACACCAATCTGGGCCTTGACAAGCTGCCCATCTGCATGGCCAAGACGCACCTGTCGCTTTCGCACGATCCAGCCTGGAAGGGGGTGCCCAAAAACTATATGCTGCCCGTCCGCGACATCCGCGCTTCGGCGGGCGCAGGGTTCCTCTATCCACTTTGCGGCACGATGCGCACCATGCCTGGTCTGCCTTCCCGACCGGTCTTTATGGACATTGACATCGACCTGGAGACCGGGAAGGTTGTAGGACTGTCGTAATGCTCTACAGAGGAGGCGGAGGAGTGATCGCTCCTCCGCCCCTCCATGACCTAGTCCAGTTTATAGAGGTACTTATCCAGGGCATAATCCAGCAAACAAGACCGGCCTTGTCCTGACAGCGCTCGGCTGCGGGAGAAGGCTCTAAGATACCAACGGAGGTATAGACTACCGTGGAAAAGACGGCTTTCGATATCCCAAAGATGTATGCAGATCACCACGTACAGAACATTCGCGATGCTCTGCTTCAGTTGGATGGAGTGGAGGAGGTCACCGCC
>JBFEPU010000097.1:0-9288 GCA_041549915.1 Anaerolineae bacterium
CGGAGGTAGATCAGCAAGATGCCTGGCAAGCAGCCACTCTGGGCGTGGCTTGTGTTTCGTCTGATTCTGGCTACGCGCATGGCCTGCTCACCAAGGTCATAGAAGCCATCTCCGCTTACCGCCTGGATGCTGAGGTTCTAGACTTTGAGATCGAGATTCTGTAGATGTTTGAATGGATACGACGCAACAACCCGCTCAGCATTCTCGCACTAGCTTGGCTGGGGCTGCTCAGCCTCAGCCTCCTCGTCATCGGTTGGCAGAACCTAGGTGGCTCCATTGGCCTACCCATCGGAACCGCTTTCTGGTTGCCCAGCCCGACACCGTCCGCCTCGCCCACGGCGACGGTCACCCATTCGCCAACAGCCACCGCGAAACCAACGTTGACACCTACGAGAACGGCATCGCCCACCCGCACACCAACGGCCACTCCCGCGCGGCCTAGCGCGCGTGTGCTGTCTGTGCCCATCATCCTGCAGGAATTGCCGCTGTCATGTGAGTCCGCCGGCATGCGCATGGTGCTGGCTGCGCTCCTCGATGCCGTGCCGAGTGAGGAAGAAATCCTGGAGTGTCTGCCCAGAGACTCCAACCCATACCTGGGATTCCGCGGCGATCCGGCCGGATACAGTCGTTTCGATGATGGCTCCATCAACTGGGAGAACTACGGTGCCTACGCTCCCATAGTAGCCAGTACACTCAACAGGTGTGCCTTGGAACCTGCGCACAGCGAGTTCGAGGCTATTGCAGCCAGCAATGTCAGCTACGATCAAGTCGCCGAGGCGGTGCTTGACGGCTATCCTGTGATCGTGTGGGTGGCAAGAAGCGATCAAGCAGAGACCAGGACCATTGATACGCCAGCGGGCCCTGTGCAGCTGGTCTTTGGGGAGCACGTTTGGGTCGTTGTCGGCTACCACGAGGACGGCACCTTCGAAGTGCACGATCCCTATCCACGCAAGAACGGTGTGCAGACGTTCGGCGTTGACACTTTCCCAAACTGGGATTTGTTCGACCGTATGGCCGTCTTTGTTAGGCCACGGCAAGCGGAGTCGGAATCGGTACCTTGATCCATATCGAGCGCACGAGGTTTTCGAGAGCCTATGGAAGGCGACTCACCGTCACCTGATACACAAAGCAAGTCCGTGGCATCCTCCGTTGTGCAGAACGCGGAGTCGGTGCAGACTGAGCCTGAAGACCGTGGAGACTCCCTGGCAGACCGAGCCTTGAGTCTGATCGGACGGCTGGTCTCGAGATGGCCCCAACGGACCAGGACGCTGGCCGCCTGCTCCCTCTTTGGCTTGCTGTTTGTCTACGCTGTCAGGGTGAGCAGCTCCAACATGCAGTCCTCGCCCCGTCCGGAAGCCACAGCGCAGGAAATGGCAAGCCAGGGAACAAGCCTGTCCATAAGCCCCTCGGCCACGCCGCCGTCCACAGGCGTCACACCTACTCAGATCGCAACCACCGCACCTGTTATCACCGCCACGGCAGCACCTCAGCCAGCAGCAGCCACCACGACCACGAACACGGTTCCCCCACCTGCATATTCCTCGCCCGTCCGAATTCGTATACCCAGCATCAATCTAGATGCAGATGTCGTGGAGGTGGAATACGACCCCAACGAAGCGAGTGAGGGAATGGCGAACTTGTGGGACGTGGCAGACTGGGCAGCGGGTTTTCATCTCGGCTCTGCGTATCCTGGGCACCGAGGTAACATAGTGATCGCCGGCCACAACAACATCAGAGGCCGGGTTTTCCGCCACCTGCTGGATCTGCTGCCGGGAGACGACATCTACCTATACGCGGATGGGCAGGAGTATCACTATCAAGTCACGCAGCGGCTGCTCCTGAAGGAGCAGGGGATGCCTCCAGAAGCACAGCGTGAGAATGCAAAGTGGATCGAGCCAACACTTGATGAACGCCTGACACTGGTCAGTTGCTGGCCCTTCATTCGGCCAGATCATCGGGTGGTTGTCGTTGCACGGCCCGCATACTGATGAGGCTGCCCAGGCGAGCCCCTGGCAAGGATCAAACAGCGTCGCTTTGGTGACGCGTCCCCTCATTGCCCACTGAAGCAAGCGCGCGGTACAGACCTATCCATTCGTCAACGCTCAGCGTCTGTGCGCGGCGCCGCTCATCAATTCCCGCCTCGGCCATAGCTCGAGAGATCCGTTCCGATTCTACAGTCAGACCACGAGGGAGGGCATTGCGTAGCTGTTTGCGCCGCTGAGCGAACCCAGCCCGCACCAGGTCGAAGAACTGAGGAATGTGGTGAGGTGCAAGGGGCAACTTGCGGTGCGGCTCGATTCGGACGATCGCCGAATCGACTTTCGGAACTGGGTAGAAAGAGCTAGCGGCTACGCGGGCCACGCGATGTGGCCGTCCATAGAACTGTACGCTGACTGCCAGCAGGCTCATCTGACCAGGTTTCGCCACGATGCGTTCGGCAACTTCTCGCTGTATCATGAGCACGATGAGCTGGGGTCGAGCACTCGCCTCCAGTAGGTGCCGCAGCACGGCCGAGGTGATGTAGTAGGGAATGTTGGCCACTACCTTGTATGGGTGCACGTCTCGCGAGGGCTCTTCCTGCATCAGCCTGGCAATGTCCAGAGACAAGATGTCGCCCACCGCAATCTCTACGTTGGCCAGTCCCTGTAACCGCTGCCGCAGGATCGCCACCAACTGCTCGTCAATCTCGACAGTCAC
This sequence comes from Anaerolineae bacterium, assembly GCA_041549915.1. Lineage (GTDB taxonomy): Bacteria > Chloroflexota > Anaerolineae > UBA2200 > UBA2200 > JBFEPU01. Next base: position 2,698 of record JBFEPU010000097.1, read on the forward strand.
CACGCGGCGGGCTTGCCCAGCCAGAGCTTCGGTCAGAACCCCCAGCCCAGAGCCAATCTCAAGCACAGTGTCACTTGATCCGACCTCGGCTGCAGCGAGTATCCGCCCCAGCACCCGACGATCAACCAGGAAGTTCTGCCCCAGCCGCTTCTGCGGTCGAAGTTCGAGCTCTCGCAACCATGCCTTGATGCCCATAGCCATCCGGACGCAACCAGCCGTCAGCGCCGTTCACGCGGATAGTCCGGCAGGATCCAGCGAATCTCATCTTCGGGTGGCACCGGTTCAAGCAGGTATACATCCGCCCAAGTCTTCCACAGTACCAGATTATCTTCATCGTAGCATAGGTCAATCCAGCGCCCCAGTATCTTGCCACCCGTATCCGCTGCAATGCCAAATCCATAACCTGGCACGTACACCTCGGTTCGCAGGCTCACGACGCGGGGATCAACGGCTACAATGCCCTTCCCAGCTGGCCATCCCAGCCGAGTGATGCCATATAGGGGATGATCTGGAGGCTTTCCGACCGTCGCAGCTGAGTAGGAGGTGGCAAGCATGCGTATCCTTCGCCAGTAGCGGATCACTCCGTCGGCAGTCTCCAGTTCCCGTACAACAATGGTCGTGCCATAGGACATGATGCGCGTGGTGGGTTGCTGTTCTATCCACTCTTCGGCGACCATTCGTGATCGCTCTTCGCCGTTCTCATACACAATGCGCACTCGCCGTTTTCGCACCCCTGGCTCCCCAGCCTGGTCCGTCCGCTGTTGGTCCAGTTCCAGCTGGCTGTCGGGACGCCATACGGTCTCGAAGGGAATGTCCTCATTCTCCCACACCCAGGCCTCAATCACGCGCACTACCTGCACGGTCGTGTCCGATGTGATTTCCACGTCAAGGCCTGGATTGGTATAGTCCTTGCCCAGCAAAGCGATTCCCGTCTCACTCAGCAGCTGAGCGACAGTCTGCGCCTGAGTGCGGGTTTTCACCGTCCTGCCATCCACCTGGATGGCCACCGGTGTGGCACGGTGAATCTCCACGTGCAGGCCTGCCGAAAGCAAAGTACCCAACCCAGGGCGAACCCGATCACCTAGATACAAGGCAATGTCCTGACTGAGCAGTGCTTCGCCCACTGTCCGCGCTACGGTGTGGATCATGACCTGCGCACCTCCATCAATGATGGAGAGTGGAATGGCTCGCTGCAACCTGAGCCGTGACCATGGAGACTCTTTGGGCACCCACAGGCGCTCGACCAAGCCCTGAAGCAGTGGCCAGCGGCTCGGCGTCCAATTGTGGCGCCGCAGAGGCGAATCCAGCCCTACCGGATCGCCATCCAGCATCACTACATCGTGTGGCTGCGGATTCAGGCCCGCTTCCAGCAGCAAACCCAGCACCTGCTCGCAGTGCGTATAATGCTCAACCACCTGGCCATCTGCTTCGATGAGGACGGGCAATGCCTTCTGCACCGTAATCGTCTGGTGCTCAACAAGGGCGGCGTCCAACGGACTCAATACAATGTCCTCTGGACGCAGGTCCAAGCCGACCTCACGCAAGAATGCACCTATAGTCTGCTGATGTGTTCGGACCTGCCACTGCTTCCCGTTCACCTCCAAGGTGATTAGCTCACCGGACTCCACATAACTCCGGACCATAAGCGACATGATACCGATCGTGAGCAGCAGCGTGATCAAGCCCGCCGGCACCCTTTTGCTTTGAGGCGTGGACAGTGATGGCAAGAGTCTGACTTTGCGCTGGCCCAGCACTTGCTCACGTTCAGACAAGTTCTCGGTTCTCCAAATCCCCCCCAACAGCCGGACGGCTTGCAGCGCCGCCTACGGCTTGAGCAGCAGACTCACCGGCCAGGTATCCGGTGGAAAAGGCGGCCTGCAGGTTGTAGCCCCCAGTATCCGCGTCAACGTCAATCACTTCTCCGCAGAAGAAGAGCCCGGTGACCAGCCTGGATTCCATGGTGCGCGGACTGATCTCCCTTGTCTCTATGCCCCCGGCGGTAATGATCGCCTCAGCGAGCGGACGAGAGCCCACCACTGTCACGCGCAGGTCTTGGAGCAGACGGCCAATGCCCTTGCGTTCCCCGGCGGTGATCTGATGACCCCGCTTGTCGGCCGCCATGCCCAAGATTGTGACAACCCCATCGACCATCTTACCAGGCAGAAGCTCAGCCAAGATAGCACGCAGCTGCCTGCGCCCGTGAGCGTCCAGCTCTCGACGCAATCGTCTATCCAGTTCCTCGGGGGTGAGGGCAGGTTTGAGATTGATGGACAGGCATACCTGTCCCCTCCCCAGTGCATCCACAGCCCGTTTGCTGAGCGTCAGAACAATTGGCCCGGACACACCAAAGTGCGCGAACAGCATCTCCCCGAACTCACGCCCGACCTCTGTACCATTGAGAAGCAAGCTGACTCGCACGTTGCGCAGACTGAGACCCTGAAGATCCCGCACCCATGGCTCTTTGGCCACCAGTGGCACCAGTGCCGGACGGATGGGCACAATCTGGTGCCCGACATCTGCCGCCAGACGGTATCCATCCCCGTCGGAGCCAGTTCGTGGGTAGGAAGCCCCACCAGTCGCCAGGATGACAGCATCTCCGCGGATCGTGTCCCGTCTCGTTTGGACACCGACAACCTGCCCCCCCTCGACCAGCAGATGGGTAGCTGGACACTTGCGGCGCACCCGTACGCCGTTCGCGACAAGATAGCCCTCCAGCGCGGCTGCCACCTGGCGAGCGTCGTTGGAGACGGGGAAGACCCGCCCGCCGCGCTCCACCACGGAGCGAACACCCCGCCGCTCAAGAAAGACGCGCAAGTCGTGGACGAAGAACCGAGAGAAAGCACCATACAGGAAGCGTCCCGTCTCACCAAAGTGCGCGATGAACTCAGGGAGCTCGGCCACGTTTGTGATATTGCAGCGTCCCTTGCCGGTCAGGCGCAGCTTGTTACCCAGGCGCGGCGTCTTCTCCAACAGCAACACATCCGCACCGCATTCCGCGGCACGTCCGGCAGCCATCATACCTGAGGCGCCGCCGCCCACAACCACCACTTGGTGCTTTGCCACCACACCCTCAGCAACTGAAAGAGGGTGGGAACGATCCCCACCCCCATGCTGTCCATGGTCGTGCACCCCCTGTCGATGTCAACACACCGGCTTGCTGCGACTAGCCTGCTCCAATCAGGCAACCCTACGGCACCCAGAGGAAACTGCTTACCGTTGCTTCCTCCCGGACCTGGCGGGGTTCGCAGGCCTCTGCCGCGTAGGACCCAATCTTCAACGCCACTTGGTCGAAGCAGTCCCAATGTGCGGCACCTCGAGGGGGAATTCGACCCCGCTATAGCGGCTTGCGGGTACAGGGCACCGCTAGCTCCCCGTCTAGCACGACCAATGCTATCTTAACTGGGCAAAGTGCTTTTGTCAAACGCCTTTGACAGCGGAGAGGGCGGGATTTGAACCCGCGAGGCTCATCGCCTACACGATTTCCAATCGTGCGCACTAGGCCAGACTATGCGACCTCTCCGTACGCGCCAATTATAGTGGGGAAAAAGGATTGTGCAAAACACCCTTTGCAGGTATAATTGTGTCTGTCAAAGAGAGGCTACCCGAAAGGCCAGTGAGGACGGCTTCGGTGCTCCCATGCGCATGTGGAGGCTCGTCCACTATTCTCCGCTCAGCTACTCACACATCTTGACTGACCAGCCGATGCGTTCTCCAAGGCAGCTATTCGCACTGCGCATTAGGCGAAATCTATGGTCAACAAGCGGCCAAGGGACCATAACTTGATCCGAGGAGGGTGTGTTGGACCTTAGCCAAGCGACCCAATTGCTCACCTGGCTGGATGAAGAACATCGCAAAGACAAGGCAATGCTGATTGCGTTGCGGAGTCAGGTTGAGGCACAGAAGGTGCAGCTCAAGGAGCAGGCCCATCAGCTGCAGGAGATCGAGGCGCTGCTGGGCCGCTTCGAGGGGCAATTCGCGAAGGTGCCTGCGTTCGAAGAGTCCCTCCAAGATGTCCGCACCGAATTCGCCGGCCTTCTGGCCAAACACGCGACTGAGCATGAGGTCATAGAGGAAACGCGAACAAAGACACAGCAGCTGGAAACCGAAGGCCTGGCCCGGATCGTCCACCAAGTGCAAGAGCGAGTGGAGATGCTCGGATCTGCCGATAAGATCAAGGGTCTCATCCGAGAGGAGGCCAGCAGTCTGCGTGGCGAGGTAACCCAAGCCATCGCCAGGCTTTCCGAGACTGCCAAGGGCCTGGAGGCTCAAGAGTCGCGTCTTGATCTGCTGGAGCAGGATGCACAGGTGTTGCGCGATGGTCTGACCAATGCGAGACTAGGGCATGAGGATCTGGACGAGAAGACCATGGCACTCAAAGCCACCGTGGAGAACACTGGGACGGCCTTGAATGCCAAGATCGAGCAGCTGCAGGGCTTTGTCGAACGGATGGACAAGAGACGGTGGAGCGAGCTGGAGGCCCTTCAGCTCAAGCACCAAGAGCAAGCGCGCTTGGTCGGAGACCTGGGCAAGGACATGAAAGCGCTCCAGACGCCGATTGAACGGTGGACCAAGCAGATGAAGGCATTCACCGAGCAGTTCGAGCGCAGCAGGAAGGCGCTCTACGACCTGCGTGAACTGGAGAAACAGGTTCGTCAGCAGAGCAACGAGGCGCTGGAACTGCAACGAATGGCAGTAGACAGAATGCGCACAGAGGTGCGTGAGTGGCAGGACAACCAGATGAGGGTGGATGAGGAACAGACAGCTCATCTGGAACAGCTGGAGGCTTGGCAGCGTAAGACTGTGGACAACCTGCAAAGCCTGGAGGAGCGCATTGCGCAGAACAGACAGCAGATTGATACTTGTTCTGACGCGTTGAGGGAGACGTGGACTGAGTATGTCCAAACACACCTGGCGTTCCTCGATAGCGTTGTCAAGCGGCGCGGGGCCGGTTGATGCGAGTCATCGGTACAGCCGGGCACGTCGATCACGGCAAGTCCGCCCTCGTTCAGGCACTAACCGGCATCGATCCCGATCGTCTCAAAGAGGAGAAGGAGCGGGCGATGACCATTGACCTGGGCTTTGCCTGGTTGAAGCTGCCCAGCGGCCGAGAGGTGAGCATCGTCGATGTTCCCGGCCACGAGGACTTTATCAAGAATATGTTGGCCGGAGTTGGGGGCATTGACTTTGCGCTCTTCGTAGTGGCCGCTGACGAGGGCGTGATGCCGCAGACGCGTGAACATCTGGCGATCCTGGATCTCCTGCAGGTCCCGGACGGAGTCGTAGCACTGGCCAAGAGCGACCTGATCGAAGATCCCGAGTGGCTCGAGCTGGTGCAGGAAGAAGTTCGTGAAGAACTTGCCGGGTCTGTGCTGGAAAAGGCGAAGATCATCCCTGTTTCATCGGTCACCGGTCAAGGCCTGTCGGACCTGCTTGCCGAACTCGATCGCCTGCTGCAGACGCCGCCTCCCGAACACGCCACGGGGCGCCCGCGCCTGCCGATTGATCGTGTTTTCACCATTGCCGGTTTTGGCACAGTCACTACCGGGACACTCACCGGGGACCGCCTGCAGGTTGGACAAGACGTAGAGATCCTGCCACGCGGATTGAAGGCACGCATCCGTGGGCTGCAGACCCATAAGGAGAAGCTGGACATCGCCATCCCTCCCAGCCGGGTGGCGGTAAACCTCACCGGCGTCAACAAGGAAGACCTACAGCGAGGTGACGTGCTGACCACCCCGGGCTGGCTGCGTTGCACATCCCTTCTTGATACCCGCCTGCGCCTCGTGAAGACAGCGCCACGTCCTCTGGCTCACAGCGCGAAGGTCGATTTCTTTACAGGCGCAGCCCAGTGCCAGGCACGGGTCCGAGTATTGGATCGAAAAGAGGTCGCTCCCGGTGAGGAAAGCTGGGTTCAATTCGCCCTCATTGATCCGGTGTGCGTGGTCAAGGGGGACCGTTTTATCATCCGCCAGCCATCGCCAAGCCGCACGCTCGGCGGTGGTTTGATCGTTGATCCTTTTCCCCGACGCCAGCACCGCCGCTTCCGACCCCAACTCCTCCAGCGGCTTGAGCGCTTGGCACACGGTACACCTCAGGAGGTCTTGCAGCACGAACTGGAAGGACAGCAACCGCGCGAGGCAGCGACGCTTGTGCGGCGCAGCGCTCTGGGGCGCGAGGAAGCTGCGCAGACGCTCCTCTCTCTGTTGAAAGACGGCCAGGTGGTGCTTCTTGACACATCGGTTGGGCAGGAAGCTGCCACGGTAGCCACCAGCGCCAAGTATGTGATGCTGGCAACCGGCTGGAACGGCCTGCTGGCCAAGTTCGTCGAACTCCTGACTGACTATCACCAACGCTATCCTCTGCGGGCGGGCATGCCACGCGAGGAGCTGAAAAGCCGACTGGGCCTTGCACCACGCGCGTTCAACGAGGCCATAACGCGTGCGGCGTCTGAAGGTGTGCTGAAAGAGACGGAAGCGGTTGTGTCCGTCGTCGAGCACCGTGTGGCTCTGAGCGCTCAGCAGCAGCAGCGCGTAGAGAGACTGCTCGAACAATACCAGCGCAGCCCTTACGCACCTCCTTCCTATTCTGAGA
>JBFEPU010000098.1:0-9248 GCA_041549915.1 Anaerolineae bacterium
AGGCTACCGGTGTCCGAGTGCTCTTCAGGTACTGCCCTGAACACGGGCTGGTCCGTACGACGACGTTGGCAAGTCGCTCCGGGTGCTCTGGTTGCTGCTCAGGGCTCTGCTCCAGCCACGACACTCTAATTGAAGCTGTGTCACGGCGGCTTGACCATACCGGGCTGTTTATTGCTAAAGGCGACAAGCGTGCGGCCTGATGCCGTTTGGCGCCGACTAGTCCTCGCGATAGTGGCAGCCGCTGCTGGTTTTGTTCTCCCAGGCCGCCTGGGCGACCAAGAGCGCAGCCTGCACGGCGTTCCTCAAGCCAATCAACCCGTCAGACAGCTTGGTGCTGCCGTAGAAGCGCGTGATCTCAGTCTGAAGGTTGCGCAGGTCACTGATGGCGCGGTCCAAACGACGGGCCGAGCGGACAAGTCCTACATAGTTCCACATGATGTGCTGAATGGTTGCCATGTCCTGATGGATCAACGCTGGATCAGGAGTGTCGGTCAAGCCCTCATCGTACCAGGGTGGGATGTCGGCGGCGACGATGCTCAGTTCGCCCAGTGTGTCCGCGACATCCGTAGCGGCTCTGGCGCCCCACACCAGCCCCTCTAGCAGCGACGCGCTCCCTAGGCGGTTTGCACCGTGGACCCCAGTGCAAGAGACTTCGCCAACGGCATACAGATTGCGGATCGTGGTTCGGCCATACTCGTCCACCCACACACCGCCGCAGAAATAGTGAGCGGCAGGCACGACAGGGATACAATCCTTGGTGATGTCCACGCCAAGTTCCAGAGCATTGCGGTAGATGGCTGGGAAATGCGCCTTGATCTCATCTGCAGACATATACGACTTGAGGTCCAGGTAGACACACTTGCTGTCTGTGGCCAACATGTGTTGGTGAATGCTGCGGGCCACGACGTCCCGAGGGGCCAGGTCTTTCCACTGCGGTGCATACTCCTGCATGAACGGCCGACCGTTCTCATCCACCAACCGTCCTCCAGCGCCACGCACCGCCTCCGTGACCAGAAACCGCACCTGGTTGCGGCGATAGAAACCAGTGGGATGGAATTGCACGTATTCGGCATTGATGATGCGTGCTCCTGCGTGGTAGGCCATGGCCAGCCCATCTCCCCGTGCCCCGGGCGGATTCGTGCTGTGGAGGAAGATGCGCCCAAGACCACCAGTCGCCAGGATAGTCTTCTTGGCTAGATAGGCCTTTACTTTCCCGCCCGCCTGATCGAAGGCATATGCACCCACGCAGGAGAGCGGCTCATAGGCAGCCACGCGCTTCCGAGAGTGATGGGAAGGGGTCAGCAGGTCGACGGCGGTGTGCCTGGTCAGCAGACGGATGTTGGTATGTGCGCGCAGGGCCTCCACGAGCTTCTCCTGTATAGCACGCCCCGTATAGTCCCCAACGTGTATGATACGCTCGGTGGAGTGAGCTGCCTCTTTGATATACTCAAACCCGTTGTCTGGCCTCGTGGCAAAGGGCACATCTAGTTCATCGATCAGCAGCTCCCGGAGCAATGCGGGGCCCTCATCAGCCAGGATGCGTACCATGCGCGGGTTACTCAAACCGGCACCGGCACGCTGGATATCCTCTATCAGCAAGTCGGGCGAGTCATCTGTACCGCGGTAGATGATGCCACCTTGGGCATAATAGGTATTCGACTCATGGGGATCTGCCGCTGAGGTGAGGACCGTTATGCGCAGACTGGGGTTCTTGGCTAGGTGTAAGGCAGCCGTCGCTCCGGAAATGCCACAGCCAATTATCAGGACGTCCGTCTCGATATGCGCCATGCTATTTCACCGTTAACATCTTCTCTAGAGCTAGGTTTGCCCACCGTGATGTGTCGGAAGGAACGCGTACAACGTTCACCGGCTCTCCTGCCACCAGGTGATCGAGGGTGTAGCTGAGGTTGTTGGGATTGATGTGGTACATCGCCCCGCACAGTGACCTGGCCAGAGGCACAACCGTCTTGTCAGGGTTCTCCTTGGCTAGCCTGGCTACAAGGTGAATCTCGGTACCGATGGCGAAAGCGGAACCTGGAGCAGCGCCTCCCACGGTGCGTACGATGAACGAAGTCGAACCGTTCATGTCGGATTGCTCGACGACCTCGACGGGGCATTCTGGGTGTACAATGACCTGAATCCCGGGATACTGGCGGCGGATGTTCTCCACGTGCTCCGCGGTGAAAAAGGTATGCACATGGCAGTATCCCTTCCAAATGACCACGACAGCCTGCGCCGCTGCTGCACGGCTGGCTTCGGGGTCGTTGGGATCCCACACGACAATCTTCTCCGTAGGGATGCCAATGGCCAAGGCTGAGTTGCGGCCAAGGTGTTCGTCCGGGAAGAACAGCAGATGCTCCTTCTCCTTCAAGGCCCAACGGAAGATGGCCTGTGCATTGGCCGAAGTGCACACTGCACCGCCGTTTTGCCCGCAAAAGGCCTTTAGTGTGGCATAGGAGTTCTGATATGTGACCGGGACGAGGTTATCGCCCCACTGCGAGGTAAGGTGCTGCCACGCGACCTGCGCCTGGCCAACGTCGGCCATCTGCGCCATGGGACATACAGCCGAATGTGCTGGCAGACAGACCATTTGGGAAGGTGCGCTAAGCATGGCTGCTGTTTCGGCCATGAAATCAACGCCACAGAAGACGATGTATCGCGCGCCCTTCGCCTCCGCTGCGCGGCGGGACAGCTCCAGCGAATCGCCCCGGTAGTCCGCGAATTGGATGACCTCATCACGCTGATAATGGTGGCCGAGGATGACCAGTTCATCGCCGAGCGTTGCTTTTGCTTCGCGTATGCGCGCAAAGATCTCCTTCTCAGTGAACGTCTGATAGTCGCGCAAAGAGAGCATCTCCTGTAATTCCACCTCCAGGCTGATGTCGAGCGCCGGAGCGGAATGCGTAAGCGCTCCCACGCTGATATAGTCCACACCCGTCTTGGCGTTTGCTGCGACATTCTCCAGAGTGATGCCCCCTGAGGCTTCAAGCTCAGCCCGTCCAGCAACAATGGCGACCGCCTCACACATCTGCTCTGGGTCCATGTTGTCCAACATGATGCGATCTACGTCCAGGTCGAGCGCTTCACGGAGTTCGTCAAGATTCTTGACCTCCACTTCAATGGGCAGCTTGTCTCGGTTGTGGGCGCGCACGTTCTGCACGGCACTGGTGATGCTGCCTGCGGCCGCGATATGGTTGTCTTTGATGAGCACCATGTCATACAGGCCAAAGCGGTGGTTCTGGCCGCCGCCCAGTCGCACCGCCATCTTGTCGAGAATGCGCAGGCCTGGAGCGGTCTTTCGCGTGTCCAGGATCACCGCCTTTGTATCGCATACCGCTTCCACATAAAGGCTGGTGAGAGTGGCAATGCCGGACATGCGTTGCAGGAAATTCAGAGCGACGCGCTCCGCGCTGAGTATGGGCTTGCTGGGTCCCACCAAGGTAGCCAAGGTGTCGCCAGGCGAGACCGCGCTGCCATCCGCCACCGCGCTGCGAAACAGGATGCGCTCATCGGCGGTCCGAAAAACCAACCGCGCAACCTCCAGACCGGCAACGATGCCTGGCGCTTTGGCCATCAGCCTTCCGCGCAGCCGGAGGTCATCTCGAAGCGTCCAAGAACTCGTCACATCGCCAGGCCCGATATCCTCAGCCAGTGCCCGACGTACGATCTGTTTGAACTCTTCTTCCTCTTCTGGTGTCATCCTCATCTACTATCGACTGGACCCAACCCGCCTCCGCCAGCGCTGCGCGCGAAGCCTTACCAGAAAGTAGGCCAGCACCACGAGCGGTAGATCGGCAGCTTGCACCATTTCGATCTCTGTCCTGCGTCCTGGGAACGTAGCCATGGTGATCTCGAGCACTACGGCGTCCTGCTCATTTCGTAGCTCGTAGCCACCCAGGGGCCCGGTGCGGCGCAGGTAGTATGGCACGGTACGATAGCTGATCTCGAATCGCTCTGCAGTCGCCCACTCGATCTCTCCAAGCTGCATGCTATAGACAGTGCTGATCCAACCCTTGGTTCGGATCACAAAGCGCTGTCCGTCGGCTTGGCTGAAGACGCTCTCACGCGAAAGGAACGCTGTCCCCAGCTCTCCGAGCACCTGGTCGCCGCTCATGAAGCTGTGCCTGCGGTGCAAAAGGCCCTCCGCCTCGACATGGATTGGGCTGAAGACTCGCACGGGTTCGCTCCCTACGAAAGGAGGCGGGTGATCAACCAGAATATCCCTAAGAACACTGCGGAGCCCACTAGGGAGATCACGATGAACATGCCTACGCCCACGACGAAATTGATGGCCGGCCTATCGCTCTTGACGGTGAGATAGCCCATCCGCGTGAAGTTGGGCAGAGAAGCGAACAAGACTCCAACTACTGCGCCCCACATCAGTCCGTCCCTTACTACCATTGTGCCGCTTGTGCGGTTGATCCACGTCTCAGCAGCACCGCCCAGAATAGCACCCGCGATGCCGGCCAGCATGGTCCTGCTCCCCCAGAATCTGCTCACGCTTCTCCCACCTTCACTTACCAGTTCTGGACGGCCCACGCCAGTTCATCGGCAGTAGCCACAGCGTTTCCGAGCTTGCGCACTACCCATCCTGCGGCGTAGTTAGCCAACCGCGCGGCCGCCTGTACGCTGGAATCGGCGACCAGTGCTAGCGTAGCCACAGCGACAACGGTGTCGCCTGCACCGGTCACATCAAAGACTTCTGTGCGGTTCGCTGCAGGCAGGTGGTGGTACCCTTCATTCTGCGTGTTCAACGAGAGGCCATCTGGGCCGCGCGTGATGATCACTGCGTTCGCATTGAGGTCGTTGAGCAGCTTCTCACCGGCCAGCCGGTAGTCTTCTTCGCTGCGTAGAGCGATCCCTAGAGCGGCTTCGATCTCCTGTCGGTTGCCCTTGATCAGGTCGAAGCCAGCGTACTTGTAGAAGGCTCCCTGTGCGTCCACAGTGCACAACTTCCCTGACCGGTGCGCAAGGCTCATGGCCGCTTGAATCACCGCGTGCGTGGCCACCCCCGTCTGATAATCGGAAACCAGCACTGCGTCCACTTGCGGCGTTAGCCGCTGCACTTTGCTGACGAGCCTGTCTTCCACTTCGCTGCTGATGCTGCGGCGCTCCAGGAGATCCACACGCGCCACCTGCTGTGGAAAGCGCAACGAGCCCTCGGCCATGATGCGTGTCTTGGTCGTGGTTGGGCGGGAATCGTCTATCACCACACCAGCGGGGTTGATACCAACCCGCTCTAGCTCAGACAGCAGTTGGGTTCCAGCTTCATCGCCGCCAATCAGGCCAACGATGGTGGCCTCTGCTCCCAGGGCGCATATGTTTTGCGCGGGGTTGGCCGCGCCTCCTGGGACGTAGAAGCGACGCCTGAGTTCCAGTACTGGGATTGGTGCTTCACGCGACAACCGACTGGCCCGCCCCACCACGTACTCGTCCAGGAAGAGGTCACCCACAACCAGTACCCTGTGGCCAGCCAGCCGGGGTATCAGATGAGACAGTTGTTGCCTGATCTTGTCCATAACTTGACCACAGTTATCCCGGGTCTAATGTACACTATCGCCGCTGGTTTGTCAAAAGGTAGTCTCCTCATCTATGATCTGCAAAACAAGGTGCTTGGCGGGTGTGGCTTTTGGCTCAGTCATTCCTCTGCGTACCTTCTGCCCGAACGGGGATTCATTGGAAGTGGCTGTGCACCGCTGCATAGAGAGCAGCGGGGTGGTGTTCATAGCCCGGAGTGAATCGGCATTTGTGACGGCCTGCAACGGGAATCGGGACGATGGAAGATCCGCGCTTTGTGGTGGATAGCATGCTTGGTACGCTGGCCAAATGGCTGCGCATACTAGGCTATGATACAGAGTATGATGCGTGTCTGAATGACAATCAGTTGGTGCGACTGGCCCGCGGGGAAGGACGGATTCTGCTGACTCGGGATACCGGCCTGCTCAGGCGCAAAGGGTTCCGCTGTCTGTTCATCGAAAGCCAGATACTGGAAGAGCAACTGCTACAGGTGCTGGAGACACTTGGGCTGCCGGCTGACAATCTGTTCTCACGCTGCGCAGTGTGCAATACGCCGCTGGAAAAGGTGCCCAAGCACGAGGCCTGGGGCCAGGTACCGCCCTTTGTGTTTCAAACCCAAGAGAGGTTCAGCCTCTGTCCGGAGTGCAACCGTTTCTATTGGCGTGGTACGCACTGGAAGAGGATGTTAGAGAGGGTGAAACAGCTGAGGAAGTGAACGCTGTGAACGCTCTTGTCCTTGTGTTCGGTCGCACACTGTAGTATAATCGGTTGCGTAGCGAGCGTCTTGCGTAGAGGCCAAAGGGAGGAAGGATCTGGAATCGGAGAATCTGGCAAGAACCATTGTGGATGTCATTGTGGAGAAGCTGGGGGAGGATGTCCTCTTACTGGATATCCGACCACTCTCCACCATTGCTGACTACTTCGTGATCTGCCAAGCAGCTACTGCAAGACAGATGCGAGCGGTCCATGAGGAGGTATTGACACAGCTGAAGGAAACGGGCGTCAGGGCACTGCATTCGGAAGGTGCGCCTGCATCCGGCTGGGTCCTTGTGGACTATGGCTCTGTTATCGTGCACATTTTCTTGCCGCTGACCAGAAGCTACTATGACTTGGAGCAACTGTGGAAGGATGCCAAGACAGTCGTAAGAATCCAGTAGTTGTATCATGACACCAAAAAGGGGGCGAGCATCACGCTCGCCCCCTTTGCTCTGCGCTTTCGCTACTCAAAGACCCACCGATCCGTGTCACGATTCCAGGAGAGCAGTTCGTTTTCGTGGAAGAACAATCCCAACTCAAAGGCGGCTGTCTCTGGCCCATCCGATCCATGTACCAGGTTCCGTCCAATCTCTACAGCGAAATCGGCACGGATGCTTCCGGGAGTGGCCTGTGTGGGGTCTGTCGCACCCATTGTGCTGCGCACGATTTCAATCGCCTGTCTTCCTTCTATGGCCATGACCACCACCGGGCTTGAGGTGATGTATTCGATCAATCCCTCGTAGAAGGGTTTGCCCAGGTGCACAGCGTAGTGTTTCGCTGCCAGCTCTTTGCTCATGTGCAGCATCTTCATGGCCACAATCTTCAGCCCGCGCCTTTCCAGGCGCATGGTGATTTCACCGATCAAGCCACGTTGCACTGCGTCCGGCTTGATAATGAAAAGAGTCCTCTCCATAGCCTCGATGTCTCCGCGATTTATTCTGCCCAAGAACGGTCACGCGGCTCTCTCGTCGAGCCTGTGCAAGAGCCAGCGATAGCGATCCACTGCCTGCTGTAGCTGTCCATCCTTGACATAGAGATCAGCCAACAACTCGTGCGCTTCCAGATTGTCTGGCCTAGACGCGACCATGGTTTCCATGTCCTGAATCACTTCTGACAAGAGCTTGGCTCTGCCCCGCTTCAGGATAGAATATTGCTCCAAGGCCAGTTTCATCTGTTCTTGATCGCGGTAGGCGCGCGCCAAAGCCAGCCGAGTCTCATCATCCTTGGGCTGCTGCTCCAATTGCAGCTTGTAGCGTTCCACGTCTGAGAGTGGCTCTGGGGTAGTCACTGCAACAGCAGCGAGTGGGCTTTCCTCGACGCCGATTGGCTCCCCTGGGACCGGCGTGGCTTCGGTTTCCAGTGCCTCTTCGCTGACCTCGGCTAGCACCGCTTCAGGCTCCAACTCTTCCGCTTCTGGTTCCGGCGCGGCGACCGCTGCGGCCTCTTCGACTGAAGGGGGTGAGACCTCGACCTCCTCCTCCATCCAGCCGATTGCCTGAGGTTCGGGAGCAGCTACTTCGGTGGCTACCGCTTCCGGCTCTTCCTCAGGGATCACCTCTTCTTCTGCTGGTTCCGGAGCTGCGATCTCCTCTTCGGGCCGTGCGACCGGAGCCTCGGCGATTGCGGTGGGCTCTGCGTGGGCCTCGGGCCTGCCTATGATCGTAGAGATCCTTACCTCTTGGTATGGCAAGGGCGTTTGTTCACCGAACACGGCCTGGGCCATTCGGTTCTCGGGATCGAGCCCGCGTACCGCGTCCAGAATAGCCCAGCCTTCGTCCTCTCGCCCCTTTTCGAGCTGGATCATGCCCAGGAGAAGGGCTGCCTTGAGGCAGTCGGGGCACGGTTCCAGCAGTTCCCGTGCGATTTCGGCGGCTTGTTCGCGGCGCTCATCGCGCCACAGCGTCTCGGCCAAGGCGACCTTTAGATCCATCCGATCGCGATTGGGTTCGAGTTCGAGCAGTTCGTAGAACTTGTCAATGGCTTGGCGATACTGCCCTCCTCTAGCGTACAGGCGACCCAGCGCTGCCTTGTTGTGCTTGATGCGCGTGGGTTCGGTACCATCCCGCTTGCCATACAGTCTGCGGAGCGCGCCACGAACCTCCTCGTTGTTCGGAGCGATCTCGAACGCTCTCTCCATGTACCAGATGGCCTGCGCGATATGTCCTTTCTCTTCAGATAGGATGCCCAAGCCGGCATATGCCACAAAGTTCTCCGGGTCGGCGTGTTCCAAGAGCCGCTTGAAGATGTCCGTTGCCTCGTCAAAATCACCCTTTTCCAGGCAAGCCTCTCCCAGGATCTGATATGTCCTGATGTGCTTGGGATAGCGCTTCAGAATATGACGGCAGATGGTGATGGCGTCTTCGTAACCGGCTGCACCTATCAGTTCACGCGCTTCGTCGAGGTATTCCCGCAGTGTGACTCGGGCCATGGTGCCTCCTTTCACTGTCGGAGGATACGTTTGATCCAGGCATCAAGTGCTCTCAATGCCTCGCATACAGCAGTTCGTCCCGCTTGACGGGGCAGTTCGTCTCGTGCGGCACGTTGCTGCGCGACTTGTGGTGACGCCCTCTTGGCAAGACGAACGGTCACTTGCTCCTCTCCAATTATGCCAAGATTTGTGCAGAATGTCAATGTCCAGCAATCCTGGAGCGGTCGGGTGAGGACAGTGTTAGTAACATGGCAAGACGCGTGATCACGGATCAAGTCCTGGACCTGCCGTGCAGTCCGCACTGTGCCCAGAGTCAATTGAACTCAAGGAAATCTCTGCTTCTTAGCCGCCGTTACTATGCACGAGCTGCAGTCCATGCTATAATCAGCCGCATGCTCGCATATTCCGTTGGACTGAGCGCATGAAAGGTCTCCTTCGCTTCGTTTTGATCCCAATCACTGTGCTGCTGGCCCTGCTGCTGGTCGGCCCGTTCCTAATCCCCATCCCGCCGCTTGACGACACCGTGCCAGCGCAGCAATTGGCGGAT
>JBFEPU010000099.1:0-9222 GCA_041549915.1 Anaerolineae bacterium
GACCTTGATCGAGTGAGGCCAGCCGGCCAGCGCCTCTTGATATCTCTGAATCATGGTTGTGGCCATCGCTTTCAAGAAATCCTCGCCGCTGGCGCCCGTGGGGTTCGGGCCCACGGCCACGGAGATGAATTTGAGCCCTGCGCCCGTACTGCGATCCGATGTAGGTGACATAAAGGTCACCAGGCGCGTCCCCTGCTCCGATTCCTCCTCCTCCGAGATCACCCAGCCCCTGGGATAGCAGGCAGAGAAACCGAGAGACTCCTGTACGTGAAAGTCATAACCCGCAGGACAGGGCACTGACGTAGCCGTTGGAACGGGCGTGTTCGTGGGCAAGGAAGTCGCTGTCGGAACGGGCGTGTTCGTCGGAACGGGCGTATCCGTCGGAACACGCGTATGGGTGGGCAAGCCTGTGCCCGTGGGCACGCCGGTCGAAGGGGCAGGATAAGCTCCACTGGTCGGCGTCTCCGCAGCAGGGACAGGCGTGTCCGTCGGCAGAGCCGTTTGAACAGGCGTATCGGTGTTCATGGCCACGAGCGTGGGCCTGTCCACCGTAGGAGTAAACGTGGGTTTGGGTGTCCGGGTAGGCTCAAGTGTTGGCATCGGCGTACCGGATGGCGCGCACGCACTCAGCAGCAAAAAGCTCACCAACACAACAACCTTAGTCCGTTGGCTCACAATTCGTCTCCTCCTGAGAATCAACTTCCCCACGGCACCAAACACTGGCCCTTGGCAAGACTTTGCCAAAACCAGCCCGAACGGCTTGCGGGGGTACAGGCCTGCCCGTGAGAAGTCGCTCCGTAGATGGTGGTTCGCTATTCTACCACAAAGACACGGAGGAGGCAAAGCCAGTTTGAGGGCTTGGTCAGTGCTCAACTCTACTGACGTAAGCCGCCTGTCTTTCTCACGTCTATTCTTTTGAGCCAGCAACAAAGGGCTGTATAATGGCCAGGCTTGCATGCACCCTGGCCCGGCCTGTTGCGGGCTCCACTTGGAGGAGTGTTTTGCCAATCAACCGATACAGCCACCACGACGGTGAAGAGACAATGGTTAAGCGCACCGTTGCCTTCCTGAGTGTGGTCATGTCTCTGCTTTGCACCGCAGCTGTCGCAGTCACGCTGCGGGCCACTGCAGCCCAATCTCCCCTCTCCTCTCCACCGAGCCAGGCCTCCCACGCGGCAACCGGTGGACCGGACGCCTTTGGCTACACCATAGACGATACAGTGCCTTTCGCCTGGGTTGACGCCAGGGAAGAAGGCACGCAGGCCGACGTCCTCGGCGACAACGCCACCAGTGATGAGATCCCGTTGGGCTTTGCCTTTCCCTTTTACGAGAACTCTTACGCTCACGGCTACCTCAGCACGAATGGGCTGCTCACCCTTGGCGGTCCCAGTCCGGCGGCCATCAACCTCCCACTTCCCTCGCCCTTTGCACCCGGGGATCTGATCGCTCCCTTCTGGGACGACCTGTGTGTGAGCTGCGAAGACGCGAGCGGTGAGACCCTAAACGTCGGCAAAATCTTCTACCGGTCGGGGGGCGCGGCTCCCGATCGCTACTTCGTGGCGGAATGGTTCGAAGTCTCGCGCAATGACTCCAAGGACTGGCTGACTTTTGAAGTGGTGCTCTACGAAAATGGAGACATCCTCTTTCAATACGGGCCTCTGAACGGCGACGTCGAGCAGTGTACTGTGGGCATCCAGAACGCTGCCGGTAGCGATGGATTGTTGTACCTCTACAGGGAGCCGGGTCTGGCCGAGGGGAAAGCGGTCAAGTTCATCCGCCCCCCCGATCAGGCGCGCGTGGCTCTCCACCCGGCCGCTCAGGGGCAACTTGGCACAGCCGGACAGGTACTATCGTATACCCTGCAAATACAGAACCTCGGTGATCGGGGAACCGATACCTTCGACCTGGCTGCCTCGTCTGGGTGGCCGGTGAGCTTCTACGACGCCAGCGGCACCACCCCCTTGGTCGACACGGATGCAGATGGCCAGGTGGACAGCGGACCGCTGCTCAGCGCAGAAGCAACAACGATCACCGTCCACCTCGACATCCCCGGCACTGCAAGCGTGGGAGACTGGGACCTGACAACGGTGAGCGCAGCGTCTTCCATTGATACGAATCAGTCCGAAACTGCCGACCTTAGCGCTGCTGTCCCCCCCACCTTTGCGCAGGCCTACACAGAGGGTTGGGACCCGTTCGGCGCTCTCGACGGCGAAGTCTACGTGAAAGTGTTCCATGCGGACGGAACAGGCACGGCTCAACTCACCTGGAATCACACCGACGAAGCTTCAGCCGCTATCATCCGCGCGCACGACGGACGGCTGGTCAGCGCCTGGGAGAGAACCTACTGGAACCGGCGCGGCCACCGCAGCAGTGACATCGAGTACGCGATCCTCGACCCAACTTCCGGGGAGGCGACGACCCTTGGCGTAACGGACCACACTTACAGCCCACGTCCGGCCCTGGAGAACTCGCCTGCCCTGGCCACAGCTTCCAATGGCAACATCGCTTTTGCCTGGACGAGACGGCTGCCACCGTCGTGGCCGCCGGGTGTCGTGGACCCCGCAACTGTGAATGTGTTCTATGCGGTCCACTCTGGCTCGGGACAGGTGATCAGGCTGGCCACTGCCCTATCCAGAAATGGCAGCCAGTACTCGGTCACCCAGCCGATCACCGGCACGGCGCGCGATTTTGCGCCCGCCGTGACCACCACCGATGATGACCATTTCGTCATCATCTGGCAGCGCGAGAGTTTCACACCCTCCCTCCTAAACGACTTGTACTATGCCGTATTGGACGCCAACGGAGGTCAGATTCAACCGCCAACCGCGCTGATAACGGACACCGACACAAGTCAGACTATCGGCTATTTCAACCCACGGGTACTGTCCCTGCCAAATGCGCAGGCGCTGATCCTCTGGGACAACTCGCAAGACATCCAATACGCGGTGCTGAACAGCGCCGGTGAGGTCACGCGCCCTGCAGGCAACCTCATGTCAGGCTTGGGTGGCGCCGTTGCCCTCGCCGACGCCGCTGTGCTGGCCAACGGCCATCTCTTGGTCACCTGGACTCAGGACAACGCCGTTGCTTATGCCATCTTTGACTCTGCATTTGGGACTGTCTCTCCTGCCACAGTCCTGCCCACCCCCTGGGGCGACGCCAACTATGCCGTCTCGGTGAGCGCCATGCCGCAGGGGCAGGTGGTGCTCACCTGGCAAGATGGCGCGAACTCACGGTTGTACTACGCACTTGTGGCCAGCGACGGCGAGCTGATGACACCGCCCATGCCCTTTGCGCGGCCGCGCGAAGACTGGATTGCGGTCAGCGGTCAGGGCTACGGGCTTGTTGGCGCCAGTCTTCCTTATGTAGAGCCCACTCCCACACCACCCCCTGCTGGTCTGGCACCACGCACAGTGCTTGCCGAACTGTTCTCAGCTCCGTTTGCCTTGTACGGAGCAGCGGCGGAGGGCGCTTTGAGCGCACTGGTGAGCGAGCATGGTCTTTCACAATTGGCCGCACTGCAGTACTTTTTCAGCACTGCGCCCGGAGGGATCGGCAGCAACGAAACAGACCGCCGCGGCATGTGGTACGGAGTCTACTGGCCACCGGCCGCATTCTTCGACGGTACGGAACAGTTGGTGCTGCCATCAGAGAACCCGAGCGACCTGCGAGTCTTCAAGCAATACCGGGGCGTGTACGAGTTCGAGCGCCGCCGACCCAGCCCGCTGCGACTGTCCCTGACCGCGCAGCCCGGGCAAGGCGCAGAGGGCGAGGACGTGCTGCGGTGGAGTGCGACCATAGAGACTTTGACGGACGTTGTCTCCAGCGACCTCATGTTCCGTTGCTACGTCTATGAGGATCCGGTCGACTATCAAGTAGAGCAGGAAGACTATCAGGCGCGTTTCGTCGTGCGGGCACTGGCCCACAACGAACCTGTAACGCTGACGCCCCACGATGTGCAATTCCTAGAAGGCGAAATCCCTCTCGCTGCTCATTGGACAGCCACCAGGCTGAGAATGGTTGCCCTGGTGCAGGACAATGTCACTGGCGAGGTGCTCCAGGCAGCCGAAAGCTCGACGTCACCACCGGTCGGTCCGACGCCGACACCATCGGAACCCATAGTCGAGGCGACACTGCAGAGTGGCCTGCCCCATACCGGGACAGTGGCCTATACGGGAGTGGTGGACACCTATATCAGCGCATACGATCCGTACCTGAACTATGAGGGTGATGGGCGCCTGCGGGTCAAGGGGGATGGCTCTCACGCCTCTCTGATCCGCTTCGAGCTGCCAGAGTACATGCACGGCCACATGGTTTACTACGCCACCCTCCACCTGTACAACCGCTACCAGGGGAGAACCCAGCCCTGCATCGTGGGGGCCTATCGCCTGCGCCGCCCGTGGGTGGCTGATGAGGCGACATGGTACGGTCCTGCCGATGGCCAAGAGTGGAGCTACGCAGGTGCCACAGGTCCCGAGGGCCCTGGCCCTGGCGACGTGGATGCAGACCCCTTGGATTGGCGATCGGTGTCTGTGCAAAATCAGTGGTATACCTTTAACGTCACGAAGGCAGTGCGCGACTGGGCGTTCGCTCCAGACCAGAACCATGGGCTGGTGCTCAAAGGCGACACCTCTGGTTCCGTGGAGATCTACTTTGACAGCTCCAACACTGCGGGACAGCAGCAAGAGTACCGGCCAAAGTTGCACATCCGCTATGGTGAAGGGATTGCGCCGCCGACGCCCACACCGACAGCCACGCCTACTACAACGCCAACCAGGCTACCCGCAACGGCGACTCCCACACCCAGTCCGACTCCCACCGGGCCAACACCAACGCCTACGGCCACACCGATGATCGACATTCTGCAGCAGGAGGTTTCTCCCGATCTTTGGTATACCGGAACAACAGATACCTACATCAGCGCAGACGATCCGGGAGAGTCGTTCGCCACCTCACCGCTGCGGGTCAAAGGGGATGCACGTCACACTTCTCTGGTGCGCTTCGAATTGCCGGAGTGGTTGATCGGTCACACGATCCACTATGCCGGGCTCGAAGTGCACACCATCCGTCGCGACAAGGCCATTGGGGCTGAGATTGGCGTCTACCAGGTGCTCCGCCCGTGGGTCGACAGCGAGGCCAACTGGTTCCTGGCTGCCAGCGACCAACCTTGGGGTCTGGCCGGCGCCAGCGGCACTGGGGACAGATCGTACCTGCCACTGGATAGGGTGAACGTGAGTTCGGCCAGCGCAGCCTATCGCTTTGACGTCACCGGTGCCGTCGGCTGGTGGGCCTACGATCCGGAAACCAACCACGGCCTGCTGCTTGCGGGCACGCGCGACGTCCCGGTAACCTATGACTTTGCCAGCTCTGAGTATGTACAGCAAAAGGCCTGGCGCCCAAAGCTTGTGATCGTGCACAGCGAGGCCCCTGCAACCCCGACGCCAACTGCGACGGCGACGTGGACCGCCACGCCCACCGCCAGCCCGTCGCCAACAGGGACTCTGGCGACGCCGTCGCCCACTGTATCGCCAACGGGCGGCTCCTGGCGCTGCTACTTGCCCATCGTAGTCAAGACCCACCTAGGAGAGCGCTAGAGCCCATCCAGCGCAGGACCATCCGCACGAGCCCTGCCAAGCAGCAGGAGGCAGCAAGTCACCTGTCACGGTTCAACCGAAAGAGGGGGAGGATGCGATTCCCTCCCCCTCCTTATGCTGACAGGCCCAGCGAACAGCCAGCGCTCACAGGCATACATCGACTTGCGCAATCCGGGTCTGGTGCAGGCTGCGGACGACTCCAACCCCTCACATGCAAGCGCCTCACTTGACCACGATGTTGATCACCTCGTCGGGCACGTAGATAACCTTGACCACGTTCTTTTTGGCAGTGTGGCGCTGCACCTTGGAGCTTCCCAAAGCCAGGTCCCTGGCTTCCTCTTCGCTGGTTCCCACGGCTACAGGGAGGCGGTCTCGGACCTTGCCGTTGACTTGGACAACCAAAGTGACCATCTCATCCGCCGCCGCATCTTCATCCCATTCCGGCCAGGGTTGGGTGTGTACGCTATAGGTTCCCCCGATGCGCTGCCACAATTCTTCGGCCAAGTGCGGAGCCGTCGGCGCCAGCAATAGGATCAGCGTGCGCACTGCCTCCCGCCACGCATCTGTGTGCACCACCGGCGTCTGCCTAGCTTTCACCAGGTAGTTATTGAACTCCATCAGCGCGGCGATCATGGTGTTGAAGCGGAACGCTTCCATGTCGTCCGTCACCTTGCGGATGGTCTTGTGCGTGATGCGGCGCAGTGCTGCGACCTCATTGGCGCTTGCTTGTTCGGCAAACGACTTGGGCTTGGCCAGCGCCACGTCCCAAGCACGCTGGAAGAAGCGGTACACCCCTTCGATGCCACGGCTGCTCCACGGTCCACCGGCATCCCAAGGCCCAATGAACATCAGATAGGCTCGCGTGGTGTCTGCGCCCATGGACTGCACAAAGTCATCAGGGTTGACCACGTTGCCACGCGACTTGCTCATTTTCTCGTTGTCTTCACCCAGGATGATGCCCTGGTTGAACAAGCGTAACATGGGCTCATCGTGATCCAAGATGCCGATGTCTCGGCAGGCCTTGGTGAAGAAACGAGTGTACAGCAGGTGCATGGTAGCGTGCTCAATGCCGCCAGTATACTGATCCACGGGCCTCCAGTATTGGTAGCGTGCAGGATCAATTGGCCCTTTGTCATAGCCGGGGCTTGTATAGCGCATGTGATACCACGAGGAGCACATGAAGGTGTCCATGGTGTCCGTCTCACGCCGCGCGGGGCCGTCACATTGGGGACACGTGGTGTGCAAAAAGCCCTCGTGGTACTTCAGAGGTGATTCACCGGTGGGCCGGAACTCTGCGTCCTCCGGAAGAAGCACAGGCAATTGATCTTCAGGTACAGGCACGATCCCACATTGCCCGCAGTAGATCATCGGGATTGGGGCTCCCCAGTAGCGCTGCCGCGATATTAGCCAGTCGTGCAGCCGATACTGTACCTCGCGATGCCCGACGCCCCGCGTTTCCATGTCGTCGGTGATGGCCTCCCACCCTTCGGAGCTTGGCAGCCCGTCGAAACGCCCCGAATTGACCATCGTCCCTTCGTCAAGGTAGGCCGCTTCCAACGGCTGCCCGTCCCAACCCGCTGGAGCAATGACCACCGGAATCGGCAAACCATTTCGTTCAGCAAAGTCAAAGTCGCGCTCATCATGGCCGGGCACACCCATGATGGCTCCGGTGCCGTAGGTCATCAGCACGTAGTCAGCGATGTACAGAGGAACCTGCTCCTCGTTCATCGGGTTGATGGCGTACGAACCGATGAACACGCCCTCGCGTTCGCGTTCTGTGGACAGGCGCTCGATCTCCGACAGGCGCCGCGCCCTTTGTCTATAGTCCTCGACCGCAGCGCGGTGCTCATCCGTGGTCAGCTCGGCGACCAACGGATGCTCTGGGGCGAGCACGGCAAAGGTCATGCCAAAGACGGTGTCAGGACGTGTAGTAAAGACCGGGATTCTTTTAGGCGAACCCTTGATGCCCAAGTCAAAAGTCACGCCCTCGCTGCGGCCAATCCAGTTCGTCTGCATGGTCACCACACGCTCCGGCCAGTCGATCTTGCCAAAGTCCAGCAGCTCGTCAGCGTACTTGGTGATCCGGAAGAACCACTGCTCCAGGTCTTTTTTGATCACCGGCGTGCCGCAGCGTTCACAGTGACGATCTTCGCCCCAGACCTGTTCGCGTGCCAGCGTTGTATTGCAATTGGGGCACCAGTCCACGGGTGCCATGGACCGGTAGGCCAAGTCGTGCTGGTAGAATTTGAGGAAGAACCACTGGCTCCATTTGTAGTAGTCTGGGTCAGCAGTGACCGCCTCGCGCTCCCAGTCCCACATAGCCCCCATGCTCCTCAGCTGACCGCGCATGCGTTCGATGTTGGCCATGGTCCACTTGTGAGGATGGATGCCATGGTTGATGGCGGCATTCTCCGCAGGCAGGCCAAAAGCATCAAAGCCAACGGGGAACATGACGTTGTAGCCCTTCATGCGCAGGTAGCGGGCTTTGGCGTCCGAGGGCGCCATGGCGTACCAGT
Source organism: Anaerolineae bacterium (assembly GCA_041549915.1). Classification (GTDB taxonomy): domain Bacteria; phylum Chloroflexota; class Anaerolineae; order UBA2200; family UBA2200; genus JBFEPU01. The sequence continues at coordinate 8,108 of JBFEPU010000099.1, forward strand.
GGCCGATGTGCAAATCGCCGGAGGTATAGGGCAACATGGTCAGGAAGTAGAACTTGGGCCGCCCGGCGTCTTCCTCGGCATGATACAGCCGGTCGGCTTCCCACTTCTCCTGCCATTTCGGTTCAATGACGGATGGATTGTACTTTTGCCTCTTCATGATGGCCTCCATGCCAAACCTGCGGTTTGGCGCTCCAAGCGCAGATAAGAAAGGAGAGCACTCCGACCAGGGACGAAGTGCTCTCCGCGGTACCACCCTGATTGGTAGAACGCCGACTGGATGTCACAGTCGTTGCACGACCGGGTATCCAGTGGAGGTGGAGATGAGGGGATTCGAACCCCTGGCCTCCTCAATGCCATTGAGGCGCTCTCCCAGCTGAGCTACATCCCCACGATTGCGAATCTACCCACTTTGCAGCGCGCTAACGGGCGCCGACCGTCTGCAGCTATACCCCTCAGCGGGGCTTCACCGCAGCGACTCCCAGGCGAGTTCGGCCTTGTTGGCGCTCCCTCAGGGCACCGACGTCGGGCTCCCACCGGTCTGTTACCCGACTCTCTGTGAGGGATGACCTACTACTCCTGTTCTTTGCCTTTTGCTTGATTTCGTTCAGGCGGCCCAGACTGCCGTCTGTGGAGCTGAGGGGATTCGAACCCCTGACCTCATCAGTGCGATTGATGCGCTCTCCCAGCTGAGCTACAGCCCCATGCACATCGTAAGTATACGGTAATCCAGCAGGGGTGTCAAATCAAGGCTTGCCCGCGGGCTCACTCCGAGCCTGAGGCACAGAACTTCATTCTCTCGGCGCCTCCAAACCTTGCCCACCGCAAATTGAACCGCAGGGAAAGACGGCAAGGGTAGCCACCAAAGCCTGAGCCCCGTTGGTTGCTGCGTTCAACCTGACATACACCTGTCAGCTTGCGGGCAATTCCACCAGCAGGCTGGTTTGGCATGCCCTGCTCCAATGTCGCGCCCTCGTGTTCCCAACTAGGGGCAGGCTTATGCCTATCAAGCATCTCTTTGTTGACGCAGGTAATGGCCTGCTCAGCTTTTGCTCTTGCCCATCGTGCCACCAGACGCTCAGAGGTTCAGGGCTTGCCACCGCCAACAATGATCGGCA
>JBFEPU010000100.1:0-9194 GCA_041549915.1 Anaerolineae bacterium
CGACCGGGCATAACTAGCTTGGCCTCCCTGAAGTACTTTGACGAAGAAGATCTGCTGCGAGGAGGCGATGCGGATGATCTGTACACTCGGGTCATCATGCCCAGGAAACTGGAGATGGACCTTGCGTACATGGAGAGCCGCACCCTGTGGTCTGATTTGAAGGTTATCGCGATGACCGTCGCAGCTGTGTTCCGGAGTGGAAGGCGACAGCCTAACCCTGATGACTCACTCCCCGCAGCAGGCTAGGGCGGCTCCGCGTTCCGTGCCGCTAGCAGCATGCCGATCATGGAACAGCCCGGTCCATCACGTTCTCAACTGCTTGACCTGCCAGTAGATCGCACTATAATCACAACCCAGACTGCCACGGCGAGCGCATGCATCGATTTGCCCAACTCGCTGGGCGCAACCTCCACGTAGTACCCGCGAACCAGGGCGAAAGGAGATGACCATGGCTGAGAAGGAAGAGAGTCAGAGGCCGCCAGCTGCCTCTAGGATCAAAGTGAGCAAGAATGGCCCGTACCTCGTCTCCGGCAGCGTGCCCCTCATCCAGCAAGTGATTGTTCCCGACCCCGCAGGCGATCCCTGTGAATGGCGCACCGACAAGGAATACGCCTCACGCAAGAATTATGCGCTGTGCCGCTGCGGTCAATCCAAGACCGCCCCGTACTGCGATGGAACGCACACAAAAGTCGATTTTGACGGCACCGAGACGGCCAGCCGCGAGCCCCACTTCGACCAGGCTAAGGAGGTGGACGGGCCGGCTTTGAAGCTAACTGACGCTCCTGAGCTGTGCATCGGTGCCGCTTTCTGTGACCGAGCCGGCGGAACCTGGAAACTTGTCCGCCAATCGGATGACCCGGAGGCCAGGAAGATTGCCATCGAAGAGGCTGGAAACTGCCCCTCTGGCCGCTTGGTGGCTTGGGACAAACAAGGGAATGCGATTGAACCGTCATTCGAACCGTCGATTGTGATGGTTGGCGAAGTGGACGGGAGCCTGAGCGGCCCAATCTGGGTCCGCGGCGGCATTCCGATCGAATCCGCTGACGGTACCGTTTACGAGATCCGCAACCGCGTCACCCTGTGTAGCTGCGGCAAGAGCTCCAACAAGCCCTTCTGCGACGGCAGCCACCGGGACGGATGACGGGAATCAGCCTCAAGCCAGGTCCACAAACGGGCACTCGAGCAGAACGCGCAGGGCCTCGGCACCCACCGATATGGCCAACGTGCTTGCCGCCGTTGGCGCAGAAGCAAAGCGACAGTGGGCGTCCAGTGAGCAGGGCCGCCCTGCGCAAGCAGCATGGCTGAGGTGGGCCCGGCTTTGCAGCAAGCCCGACACGCCCCTGGCAGAGCAGGCTCTGCCCCAGCTGTGTTCTCCACCAGTACAGCGGACAATCGCTCAATGGCCAAGCTATGTGAAAGGTGGACTCCCGATGGATTCTACTGCCGAAGGAGATCTGCTGTGGGAGCCTACTGCCGCAGTCAAAGAAAGGACCAACCTTAGCCACTACCTGAAGTGGTTGGTACAGGAGCGTGGGTTGACCTTCCGCTCCTACGCTGATCTGTGGCAATGGTCTGTCACCGATCTGGAACAGTTCTGGGAAACGATCTGGGACTATTTCGGAATCGCGGCGTCAAGACCGTACACCAGCGTCCTGGCCGAAAGAAGCATGCCCGGCGCCAATTGGTTCGCTGGGGCAGAACTGAACTACGCCGAGCATGTCTTCCGCAATACGACCAACGAACGTCCGGCCATTCTCTATCGCGCGGAGGAAGACCGGCCCCGCCAGGTCACCTGGCAGGAGCTGTACCGCAAGACCGCAGCGATGGCTCACTATCTGAGGGAGCTGGGGGTACAGCCGGGCGACAGAGTCGCAGCCTACCTGCCACACATCCCCGAGACCATTGTCTCATTCTTGGCCTGTGCCAGTCTGGGCGCGGTTTGGTCAAGCTGCTCGCCAGACTTTGGCAGCCCAAGTGTCCTTGATCGTTTCCAGCAGATTGAGCCCAGAGTACTCATCGCTGTAGATGGCTACCGCTGGAATGGAAAGGTATACGACCGGCTTCAAGCCGTGGACGCATTGCAGGCGTCTCTGCCCACCGTTGAGAAGACCATACTCGTGACAATCGCTGCAGACGGCGCCGCTGTCAATCTCTCGGACAATACCATCCTGTGGGACGACGCGCTTCACCAATCCGCCTCCGGCGGCGAGCTGGCATTCGAGCAGGTACCCTTCAGCCACCCGCTATGGGTGCTCTATTCCTCCGGTACCACGGGTTTGCCCAAGCCAATTGCACAAGGTCACGGCGGCATTCTCCTGGAGCATCTCAAAGCGCTGGCTTTCCACCTTGATCTCAAACCAGAGGACCGCTTTTTCTGGTACACCAGCACCGGCTGGATGATGTGGAACTTCCTGGTTGGGGGCTTGCTCGCTGGCTCCACCATCATCCTCTACAACGGAAGCCCCTCGTATCCGGACATGAACATCCTGTGGCAACTGGCTGAAGATATGGACATGAGCTATTTCGGTACCAGCGCGGCGTTTATCTCTGCCTGCATGAAAGCGGGGATTCAGCCATGCCGCAATCATGACCTGACCCACCTGAGAGCTGTGGGCTCTACTGGGTCGCCGCTGTCCAGCGATGGATTCAGGTGGGTCTATGAAAACGTGCACCAGGATCTGGCCCTGGAGTCAGTCAGTGGCGGAACGGACTTGTGTACCCCGTTTGTGGGGGGCTGCCGCCTGTTGCCAGTGCACGCTGGGGAGATTCAATGCCGGTACCTGGGGGCAAAGGTGGAAGCCTTCGACGAGGCTGGGGGGAGCATTATCGACCAGGTCGGCGAACTTGTCATTACTGAGCCGATGCCCTCTATGCCCCTGTTTCTTTGGAATGACAAAAACAACCAGCGCTACAGGGCAAGCTACTTCGAGATGTTCCCTGGCGTCTGGCGCCATGGGGACTGGATCAAGATCAATCGACGCGGTGGCTGTATCATCTACGGACGCTCCGACTCGACGATCAAGCGACATGGCGTCCGAATGGGCACCAGCGAGATCTACCAAACGGTGGACAAGATCGCGGAGATCGCAGACAGTGTGGTAGTGGATCTAGAAGCGCTGGGGCAAGAATCGTACATGCCTCTGTTCGTCGTGCTGAGAGAGGGTGCTGTTCTGGATGATGCGCTCAAGCAAAGGATACGCAGCCGGATCCGGAAGGAGATTTCGCCCCGCCACGTGCCCGATGAGATCTTTGCGGTTGAACAGGTGCCACGAACTCTCAGCGGGAAGAAGATGGAAGTGCCAGTTCGAAAGATACTGATGGGATTCGCTTTGCACAATGCCGCCAATCTGGACGCGATGCGCAATCCAGAATCCATTCCGTTCTTCGTCGAGCTGGCCGAGGTGATTCAGGCGCGCTCAGGGAGCGGGCAAGTGGGAGGCACTGTCACCGATTCTCTCGACTGACGCGCGGCGTAGAGAGCTGAATCGGCACGGTCCCCCGCGAAGACGCTCTGCGCCTTCGGCTGCGCCGGTGCCTCACCACAGCGGAATGCCCAGAGTCCGCAGCGGACAACACCGTCAGCTGACATGTGCGGGCCGCGCCTATCAGGCCACAGGTGTCGCTCAGTCGCGTGCCGGCACCGGTTGCGGGTCTTTGCCGCCTGACCATCAATCGGCTGGGAATTCGAATCGATACACAGGAGGTGTGCGGTGAAGGCTTTACTTACGTGGCCAGCAACTCCGGAGCAGGTGAAGCGTGTCAGACAATATGTGCCTGAGAGCACGGAGCTGGTAATAGCACCACAGAGGCCGTACCTGGGCCGCTACGAGTGCGATCCGGACGACATGATGGAGCTGGCTCGGGATGTTGACGTGATGATGGGCTGGTCCTACATTCCGGTCAAGGTGCTGGAGAACGCGAGGAACCTGAAGCTGATCGCCTACCTCCATGTGGGCTGTGATCAGTTGGACTTTGGCACGCTGCGGGCCAGAGGCATCCAGTTGTGCAATGTGGCGGGTTCCAGCAAAGTGGCAGTGGCCGAGCAGGGCATGGCCTACGTTCTGGCCTGCGCAAAGAGGCTGGTTCAGAACCATCAGGCCGTGGTGGAAGCCCGCTGGCAGCCGTGGTGGGAAGAGGGCTACGACAGCATCGAGCTTGCCGGAACTACCATCGCAATCATCGGCCTCGGCAACAATGGGTCGGAGGTCGCAAAGCGCTGCAAGGCCTTTGACATGAGAGTCCTGGCCGTCGATCCATCCCCGCGATATCCTGAAACTGCGGATGCCGTGTATCCGCCAGAGGATCTGTACGAGGTTCTCGGGGAAGCCGACTTTGTCATGCTCACGCTTCCGCTGACCAGCAAGACCCGGAATTTCTTCAGCGAGAAAGAGCTGCGGGCGATGAAAAGCACGGCCTATTTGATCAACATCAGCCGAGGCGCCTTGGTACACGAAGCTCCCCTGGCTCGCGCGCTGACCGAGGGTTGGATAGCCGGATTCGCCTCAGATCTCTGGTGGGAGTATCCGTACAGGATGCCTTCCAGCTACCACTATTCAGTGCCATCGCGCCTGGGCGTGCACCGCATGCCCAACGTCGTGACCGGTGGTGACAGGGCGGCCAATGTCCTGAAGGTCAGGGATCGCGAGATCGAGTACGGCGCAGAGAGTATCGGGGCCTTTCTGCGAGGAGAGGTCCCCCCTCGGCTGTTCGATCTTCAGCGGGAGTACTGAGGGATGGACCCGGCCCATGCCGGCTCAGCGCAGGACGGCAACCTCGTCAAACCATCGAGATGCAGGGATGCAAGTTCGGGCTTCCGGATGCCCTGCGGTCACACATTGGAGCTGGCACCATGCCCGAGCTTGGCTGAGCGGAGAAACTGCGATGAAGATTGACACGCATCAGTTCTTCTGGCGCTACAACGAGCAAGGCTACGGCCACATGTTCCCCTGGACGCTTCCTGACGTGGAGAGACTCAAAGAGGATCATCTGCCCGATGACCTGCTGCCGCTGCTGCATAGGGCGGGCATCGACGGTACAGTAGCGGTGCAGGTTCGTCAGACCCTGGAGGAAACCCGCTGGCTGCTCGAACTGGCCGAGCAATACTCGTTCATCCTCGGAGTGGTTGGGTGGGTGGATCTGTGCAGTCCCGATGTGCGCCAGCAGTTGGAGCGCTTCTGCCCACATCCCAAGCTTTGCAGCATTCGGTACAAACTGGAAAACGAACCAGACGTAAGGTTCATGCTGGGCCAAGACTTTATGCGGGGTATCGGCACCTTGGCTGAGTTCGGCCTGCCCTTTGAGCTCCTGATTCGCTCCAAACACTTGCCGGTCGCATCGGAGTTGGCAGCCAAGTTTCCAGCACAGCCGTTTGTCCTGAACCACATCGGCAAACCGCCGATCAAGACGGGACAGGTCTCGCCGTGGAACACAGACCTGCGACGCCTGGCGGCCCATCCCAACGTTTCCTGCAAGATCTCGGGAATGGTCGGCGAAGCCGACTGGGACGCGTGGAAGCCAGCTGACTTTCGCCCCTATCTGGATGTCGTCTTCGAAGCGTTTGGCAGCAGGCGGCTCATGGTCGGTTCTGACTGGCCAGAATGCACACTGGCGGCCACCTATGGGGCGGTGATGCAGCTTGCCGCGGACTATATTGGCCAGCTCTCGGAGGCAGAGCAAGCGGACATCTGGGCGAACACCGCGGTAGAGGTCTACAAGCTTCAGGCGTGAGCAGCCAGCGCTGCTGTGACACGAGGCCACCTGTCAAGATGAGCTGCGCACCGGTGCACTACCGCCTCACCTCATGCAGGCGCCCGGAGTAGCCGACCAGAGACGGCAGCTCCGCTGCCAAGTCCCTGATTCTGGCGGCATCCTTGTATGGTTCGATGAGCATGTTGTCGTCGGCCAGGGTCGTGCATGCTCTGACCACCTTGCCGTTCACTCGGACCAGGCAGGCTGAGCACAGGCCGATGCGGCAGGAGCAGTGGAAAGCCAGAGTGGTGTCCAGGTGGTCATAGATGTGCAGCAGCACTCCCAGGACGCTAACACCAGCCTCTACAGGTACCTGGTAGGTGGCCAGCTCATTCTCTTGGCCAGCGCCGCGCCGGATGCGCACAGTGATCACCCGCGGCTCACTCCGAGGCATCGCGTCGCCCTCCTTTGTCGCCGTAGGTGCGCTGCCCGCGTGGAAGCGGCACGTACCGCTCCTTCACTGCTTCCTCCCGAAGGGTCCACTGTCCATCCTTGTGCTGAACCACCAGGTTGCACAGCCAGCGATGGTCGTCGGTGCGAGGATAGTCCAGGCGGTACATGGCTCCGCGGCTCTCTCGGCGGGCAAGGCTGGCCCTGGTCACGGCCTCCAGAACATCGAGCATGTTCTCGTTCTGCAGCGCCTCCACCAGCTCCCGGTTGAAGCGCAGGTCTCGGCATTGCACGCTCTGGGTGCGCAGCTGATCCCGCAGGCTTGAGATAGCAGACAAGCCCTCGACCAAGGACTCTTCCTCGCGGACGATCCACACTGATTCTCTCGCGATGCGCCTGATCTCCTGGCGCACCTCGACGACGCTGGGACCCACAGAGCCAGAGAGAAGATGCAGCACCTTGTCACGGGTGTCACTGAGAAGGGTGCCGGACAGGTCGCGATGCTCCACCGACCTGGCAAAAGAGGCGGCAGCATTGCCGGCTCGCTTGCCCCAAACCTGCGTCATGGTCAGGGCATTGCCGGCCAGCCGGTTGGCTCCGTGGATGCCTGCTGTTCCCTCCCCCGCAGCGAAGAGTCCGCGGACGTTTGTTGCACAGTGCTCTGTAATCCGCATGCCACCGTTCCAGAAGTGGCATGCGGGGGCCACTTCCCAGGCTTCCTCGCGAAACTGCGGCATGAACTGTTGCAGCTGGAACCCGCCGGCTCGCCAGTTTCGCATGTTGCCCGGGAACCACTCAGCTGAGAACTCGACCAAGTTGCGAGGCAGATGCTCAAACGAAAGGAAGGTGCCCCCCGTCGGCGACCCCCTGCCCTCACGTATCTCCATGGCTGCCGCGACCGAGTTGATGTCGCGTGTGGTCCCTTCCAGGCGCTGAGGATCCCATCGGGCCATGTACCTGTCCCCATGCCGGTTGAGAGCATGGACTCTAAGCAGGGCGCTGACATCATAGGGGAAGATCACGCCGCGCAGCGCAGGAGGAGCCACAAAGGCATACGGCAGGAACATGGGGAACTCCATCTCCTGCACCGCGGCCCCACACCGCATGGCCATGGCGAGCCCATCGCCGGTCAACTCCTCGGGGGCCGTGATGAGCGGCCAGGCCCGCATGGCCCCGCCAGTGGCGAGGATCACCGCGCGGCTGCGCAGCAAGAGAAGCCTGCCTGTGGGCAGGTGCAGGGCAATGGCGCCCTGCACGCCTTCCCCATCGCTCAGCAACTCCAGGACCATGGTGTTCTCCAGCACCGGGATAGCCCTCTTCCGCAACTGGCGGGCGAGCGTGTGAGCTATCTTGAGCCCTGGGATCCACAGGCCGCGTGGGTAGCTGTGCCCGGGAGCCTGGAAGAACCCAACCAGGGGCGCGCCCCAGTCCAGCAGCTCTTTCACCCGGGCAGGGGCTTCCTCTGTGTGGATGGCCACCAGTCGCTGATCAGCCAGATAGTCGCCCTCTATGATCATGTCACGGGCGAACTGCTCCGGGCTATCATCGGGAGAGCCGCCCAGCCCGAACACCTCACGGATGCTGCGGCTGTCTACGTCGATCTCACCGTCAGCCGTCAAGGTAGCGCCACTTCTGGCCACCTGGCCCTTGGTCACGGCAAGAACATCTGCTCCCTGTTCAGCCGCTTCGATGGCCGCCCTGGCACCCGTTCCTTCGGTTCCGATGACCAGCACATCGCAGCGCAATTCTTGTTCGACGGTCACCTCAGGCATTCCGCACCCTTTGTGAGACAGGCCTCAGCTACGCGCCACTGCGCTAGGCGAATGTTTCAGGACAGGTACCGCGTGGCGATCAGCAGATAGGCCTTTACGGCTTGCACCAGCCGCTCGACCGCCACGAATTCATTGGGCTGATGGGTCATTCCTGTATCTGCGGGTCCGATGATCACCATTGGGATGTGCAAACGGTTCGCCAGCACGGATCCGTCGGTAAAGTACGATACGCCCTTTGGCTGGCGGGGCACTCCAGTGACCTCCTCCACGGCGCGCAGGGAGATATCTACGATTCTGTCGTCGGGGTCGGTTTCCACCGGCTCTTTCCAGTCCATCACCTCGACGTTAACGCGGCCCTCAGCTAGCTCCCTCACCTGCCGCACTACTTCTTCGTGGTCCATGCCAGGGACCAGCCGGATATCTACTTCCGTTTCGCAGTTGTCCGGAATCATGTTGATGATTACTCCGCCTTTTATGGTACCGACTGTGGCCGTGGCTGGACTCAGCAGCGGATGCGCATCTGCGCTGAGATCGAGAGATCCTTCCAGCCGACTCAAGAAGTGGACCATCTCCATGATAGCGTTGTGTCCCAGCTCCGGCATTGAGGTGTGGGCCGTCTTTCCCTTGGCACTGCACCTGAGCCAGAGTGCACCCTTCTCCGCGATCAGCACGTCCAGGGTGCTGGGCTCACTGACCAACACAGCAGCAGCGCCCTCCAGATGTCCTTCTTCCACCATCCGCTTGGCCCCCTGCAGGCCGTGCGTTTCGTCGTAGGTAAAGGCGATGATCAGATCACCGCCCAGCGACACCCCCTCCCGTGACAGGATTGCAGCTGCCTGTGCCATCACTGCCAAGCCACTCTTCATGTCGGCGGCTCCTCGGCCGTAGATCTTGCCGTCATGCAGCGTACCGGAAAAGGGCGGGAACAGCCACGGCAACTCACCTGCCGGCACGGTGTCCATGTGAGCGCTGAAGATGAGAGCGGGGCCCTTTCCGCTGCCCGGCAGGCGCGCGACCAGATTGGCCCTCCTACCCTCGTACTGCAGCAGTTTGGCTTGCATGCCCGCCTCCGCGAAGTAGCCCTGAAGCCACTCCGCCAGGTCCAGTTCATTCCCCGGGGGATTGGTGCTCTCGATCTGGATTACTTGCTGCAGCAGCTTGACGACGGACTCCTCCTTGACCGCTGCCAGCAACTCTGCTTCGTCAACCATTCCGTTCCATCCTTTCTATTGCCCTGTTGCATGTTCCGTCAGATCCGCTGCAGCTTGGGTCGGCGCTGCTCAG
>JBFEPU010000101.1:0-9176 GCA_041549915.1 Anaerolineae bacterium
AACCATAGGTGAGCCTTGGCGTGTACCAAGTCAAAAGGCCCTGGCAGTAATGCCAGGGCCTTTTGCTCTTTGAGGCCAGACAGCTCACGGCTCCCACCGGATACCCAGCTGGGCAAGTGCGGTGCTCTGCACTTGCCACATCGCTTCCCGGTCATCCACCTCCTCATGATCATAGCCTAGGAGGTGGAGTACGCCATGGACGACCAGAATGGAGAGCTCCTCCTCGGTCGGATGGCCATATGCAGCCGCCTGCTCAACTGCCCGAGGGTACGAAATCACAATGTCACCCAAATACGGAGCGACTTCTGGGGACAGTACAAACGAATCTGTCTCCTCACTGTCGCCAAAGGCGAGCACGTCAGTTGATGCAGCCACGCCGCGATAGACGCGATTTAGCTCCTCGACCTGTGCATCATCAGTGATCAACACGGTGAGTTCACCGCTGTGTTCTTTGCCAGCGCCTTCGAGTGCAGCCTCCACAGCTTGTCGTACAGTGGCCATGCTGACTGCTTCAGCAAACGATGAGGTACCCTGCAGGTGGATGGTGGGGAAGCGATTTGGAGCGTCTTTCATCCGGCACGCTCTTGTGCCATGCTGTCCTTCTCGGGATACTCAAGGCGCAGGTGGAACACACCCTGTAGGACATCGATAAACGCGCTGCGGATGCGGTCGAGGTCTCGAAGCGTCAGATTACACTCGTCCAGTTCACCGCTCACCAGCCTGTCGTTGATAATCTTGCGCACGCTGCGTTCCACCTCACCCGCGGACTCGGGAGTCGAAGCACGAACGGCCGCCTCCACACTGTCGGCGAGCATTACAATGGCCGCTTCCTTGCTTTGGGGCCGTGGCCCGGGGTAGCGGAAGTCAGCTTCATCGATACTCACCCCTTCTTCTGCCTCTCTGCGAGCCTGCTGATAGAAGTAGCCAAAACCCACGCTCGTCGTGCCATGGTGCTGCGCAATGATGTCAAGCACTTTGCCAGGAAAGCGATGCTTCTGCCCCAGATCCAAACTGTCTTTCACATGGCTGATGATGATCTCGGCACTGGTCTTTGCATCAAGCTGAGAATGGTAGTTCTCGCCGCTGGCCTGGTTCTCAACGAAAAAGTATGGACGCAGCACCTTACCGACATCGTGATGGAGCGCTGCCACGCGGACAAGCAAGGGGTCGGCCCCCACCAACTGAGCGGCGCGCTCTCCCAAGTTCCCCACGATCAGACTGTGGTGATAGGTGCCAGGCGCTTCGAGCAAGAGCCGACGTGCCAGGCCATGCGTTGGCCGAGCCAATTCGAGCAATTGGAGTGGCGTCGTTATGCCAAATACTCCCCCGAGCCAGAAGAAGGTGGTGAACGTCAGGCTGGCAGAGAGAACGCCATTGGCCACGCTGGCGCCCGCCAGTTGCAGCAAGCCGATAGGATCATATCCCCAGCCAAAAAGCCGGAAGGACACAGCCACGATGCTGTTCAGCAGCGCGATGGCTCCAGCAGCCCGAGCGAAAGTGATCAGCTGTTCCAAGCGCGACACGACCAACGCGGCGACCAGGCTGCCCAGCAAGGCGTAAGCAGTGAGATCCAGCGAGCCGCCGGTGACAAAGCCAACGAAAAGGCTCAACACGATGGTCACCACGATGGCCAAAGATGTGTCGAGAAGCACCGACACCAGCATAGCGACCGCCGCCATGGGGAAGAAATAAGGCAATAGAACATGGCCGGGCATGATCAACTTGACTGCCACCCCTGTCACGACGATGAGCAGGCTCAGCAGTATCATACGTCCACGGTGTTGCAGCAGTGCGCGATGCGCTTGCCAGATGTACAGGCCTAGTGTAAGGACAAGCGCGACAACAAACAGTACCATGCTCACCACAGTATGCCACTCCGGCTCTGTAGGTTGCAGGCCAAGTACCGCCAGCTGTTCGAGATGTAGCGGGGTGACGATATCCCCTTGACGGATGACCGCTTGTCCCCTCTCGACTACATTTCGCACAGGCTGAACCGCATCGCGAGCTTGCTGCCTTCTCTCTGCAGTCTGCTCTTCAGCGAAGAAGCTATTCGGCTTGAGCATGGCCAGGACGCAGGCAGCAGCCACTTCAGTTTGTTCGGGGGAAAGTGCATAGCTGACGAGCTGTGGAACCTTGGCCCGCGTTTCCTCCAACCGGTCCTCTCGAACCCCATCACGCATCAATCGCTCAAGCAGATAGGTGACTTCACTGGATACTCCCTGCCAGCTCGACTCGTCCAGTGTGAGCACGGTCGTGATGACCGAAGTCGGCAAGACAATATCCGAGATCTTGCCGATCCACCTGGACTTGTCTTCAGACGAAGCGTGAGCATCCCGTCGGATGGATTCGACATACGAGAGTACCTGTCGCGCACGAGCCAACTGCTGACGGGCGACGTTGGCATCCACAGTGTAGATGGGCTCCACAGCAGACTCGGCACGCGCCTGCTCGGCCTCCGTCAGCAGACGGCTAACGTAGGTCACACGTCGAGGAGCTAGCACATCCTGTGTGGAGACCATCCCTGCTGTCAACGGAGCGGTCCTTGGAATGGCTGGAAGTGCCAGGGTGAGACTTAGGCATACGATTACAAAGAGGGCATACAGCAGCGCCTGCATCCCCAGGCTGCGTGAACTCTTCGCCATTGAAACAAGCGGGGCCTTCGGACGGGCCCCGCTCGACTGGGTTTGTTGCATCTACTATTGTCCTATGGAATCAACTGCATCGCGCATCAGCCGCCAAAGCCCTTGAATCTCGATCATATCCAGCGGATGATCAGTACAAGAGTGTCATCTGAGCGACGTGCGCTGGCCACAGTGAAGAGATCTGGTCTCGTTCTATTCCCCGCCGGAAAGCAACTCCCCGACCACGTGACTGACCACTTTGCCATCGGCCCTTCCCTTCAAGCGCGGCATCAGAACACGCATCACCTGACCCAACTCTCGCGGGCCTTTGGCATTGGTTTCCGCGATGGCTTGCTGCGCAGCGGTCACGATTTCATCCCGGCTCATTTGAGGAGGCAGATAGACAAGCACAGCCTCTAATTGCGCCTTCTCCTCAGCAGCCAGATCGCTGCGCCCTGCCTTCTCAAACTCCGCGAGGGATTCCCGATGCAGTTTGATCTCTGTGCCAATCAGGTCCAGCGTTTCTGCATCCTTCAGTTCACGCTGTTTGGCAATTTCCTCATTGGCAATTCGCGCCAGCGCAAGCCGAAGAGCTGACTTGCGCTGGGAGTCACGATCTCTGATGGCTTGATGCAGATCCTGCTGCAGCTGCTCCTTCAGGCTCATCTTACGTGTTTGATTCCAACGCCCTTCAGATGTGGTCACCGCCCCGTAGAGAGCGATCAAACATCACATGTGCCTACGTACCTAGTCATACTGACGTTTGAGCGTCTGCTTCCGACTCTTCCGGCGTTTGGCGGCCTTTTTCTTCTTGCGCAACACGCTGGGTTTCTCGTAGAAGCGCCGGCGACGAACCTCAGACAGCACGCGTGCTTTTTGTACTTTTTTCTTAAAGCGCTTCAGCGCACTCTCGAAGGACTCGTCCTGATCCACGATAACACGCGTCACACACGTCCCTCCCCTCTTGCCAGCCGACGGCCCACGATGACGCAGAGAGCCACGCGCTGTTCCTTACAAGATTTCATTATAGGTGCGCGGCGCAAAATGTCAAATCAAGACCCGCTGTGGAGGACGGGCTCTACTGTGCGACGGCTCTCCGATTCGGCAAAGACGCAGAGTGTGCAAAGTCTTGCATGGCAGCCAGCAAGGCACAGACGTGGCCCTTGTGTGGCCGACTTGGCATCGCAGAGTCGCGCGACCACTTAGCGCGGCATCCTCTTTGCGGCGCAGACGAAAACAATCGCAGCATCCAACGCATAGGGACGCCAGTTGAGGCACGGCTGTCGGTCAGGTACCTGCGTAACTACTAGCACAGCACACCACCAGGAGCACCATGGCCGGCTGACGTGCTCTCTGCACAGTCGATTCCACAAGCACAGGCACAACACCCGGGCGCCAATGCGCGGGGCGATTGCCGAGCGCCTGCTACTCCGACCCAGGGGGCATCTCAAGCCACTTGCTGTTCACCAAGAAATCCGTCAGGAACGGGATCTTGAAGTAGTAGCCTTGATAAGCCTGGTAGGCGTAGTAGAAGGCCGGCGCCACCGGCAATAGGAAGATCACCCACAGCACACATCCCAAGCAGCCACCGGTCGCAGCTGAAAGCCCACAGTACACGATCGCCGCCAGCACTTGGTAGATGATAGCGGCCACCAGAAAACCCAGCGACTGAATGGCATGGTACTTCTGGAAGCCACGCTCCTTGCTCTCCTCAGCTAGCAACATGACAGCGGGTACCAGAACGGGAACCACCACCTGGCTGGCGTAGGCCAGCGCAGCCATCAAGCGGTCGTTGTCTGTCGTGTCTTCCGCCCTCCAGACCCCAACTGGCTCGGTGGACTCTGGCAATCCCTCTTCGATCTCGTCAACTGTTTCCTCTTCGACTTCCGGCTCCGGCGCATTCTTTGAACTTTTCGCTTCTTCTGGGCCCTCCTCAGGGGCCATGTCGTCCGCACTCATGCTTCGGTCACCTCCTTTCGACTATTTTGTGCATCAACCGCCAAGCCCCTCGGCTCGCGTTATCACGTGCAGCGCGAGCCAGGTCCAGCAGCTGACGCAGTGCTCCATACTATGGATACGCAGAGACTGCGTTCTGGTTTCGCGGAAGTTTGCGAATGGCAGCCCGCTATGATAGAATGGTGCCCGTTAACATATGCGACGGGCTCAGGCCCGTCTGCAGCTATTCGGAGGTGCATCACCTTCCCCATGGACCGTCTAGTTTTTATGGGAACGCCGCGATTTGGCCAGATGGTACTGGAGGCACTCCTCGGCCATTACGAAATCGCAGCGGTGGTCACACAGCCGGACCGGCGAGCTGGTCGCGGCAGGAAAAAGAGCATCTCCGCCGTAAAGGCCTTTGCCTTGGAACACGCTCTGCCCGTGTTGCAGCCACCGAGTCTGCGAAAGGAAGAAGTAATCCAGCAACTGCGGGATCTAGCCCCGGCGGTGATTGTAGTGGCTGCTTTTGGGAAGATTCTGCCTGCCGCGATTTTGTCGTTGCCAGAGCGGGGCTCGATCAATGTGCATGGATCCCTGCTACCTCGCCACCGCGGGGCAGCTCCCATACCGGCGGCAATACTGGCGGGGGATAGACAAACCGGTGTGACCATCATGCTCATGGATGAGGGTCTGGACACCGGCCCCATCCTAAGTCAGACTACGGTAGAGATCACGCCCGAAGACACGACAGCGTCACTTACCGAGAAGTTGGGACAGATCGGGGGGAGACTGCTGTTGGACACGCTGCCGCGATGGTTGGCTGGAGAGCTTGCGCCGAGGCAGCAAGACGAGAGCGGGGCCACATACGCCGGTCTGCTGCGTCGGAAAGATGGGCATATCGACTGGACGGAACCCGCCGAACAGATTGCGCGGCGCTGCCGAGCTTTCTATCCGTGGCCGGGGGCGTTTGCCCTGTGGAAGGAGCAGAGGCTGAAGATACTGAACGCGCGGCCGCTTTCGGCGGACGTACCGGCACAGACACCAGGCAAAGTGATGCAGTTCGATTCCACGATAGCGGTCGTCACGGGTGAAGGTCTGCTCGTGCTGGAAAGAGTCCAGCAGGCAGGCAGGCGTCCACTATCGGCCGAGGAATTCATTCGTGGCCAGCGCGACTTTGTGAGCTCAGTCCTGAACTAGGGAGAATTCCTGTCTGTGGACGAAACAGAGACCTTCGCGCGCACCAGAACATCACAGTGTCAAGGAAGCACCCATACAGTCCCTACCAATCTGCAAAGGAGAGACACTGCTACGTCATGCACGAGATTACAATAACGGTTCGACATGAAGTGGGCTTGCATGCCAGGCCAGCCGCCTTGTTTGTCCAAGCAGCCAAGAAGTTTCAATCCGCGATCACAGTCAGCAAAGATGAGAAAGAGGTCAACGCCAAGAGCATCCTCTCCATCCTCACACTTGGAGTCAACCAGAACACTGTCATAACGATCAAGGCAGATGGCGCGGATGAAGAGGAGGCGGTAAAAGCCCTCCAGGAATTGGTGGAAAGCAACTTCGCCGAGGCCGGCTAGCTATGGCGTGGGCTTTCCACGTCCCCGGGAGGCCATTGCCTTGCTTGTCCTCAACCTGGGTATGGAACCCTATGACCGCATCTGGGAACTGCAACATCGCCTGGTCAAGGCCCGGCAAGAGAAGCGTATTGACGACATCCTGGTGCTTCTCGAGCACGAGGCCGTGATCACTGTAGGACGCAGCGGTGACCCCAGCCATGTCCTGGCATCTGCACACGAGCTACAGAAAGCATCCATCCAAGTCTACCACATCGAACGTGGAGGAGATGTCACTTATCATGGCCCCGGGCAACTGGTAGGCTATCCGATCCTGTATCTGGAGGCACATCGCCTGGGGATTTCCGACTACATGCACGCCCTGGAAAAAGTCCTCATCCTCACGCTATCCGATTTTGGACTCGCTGCCCACCGGAGGAGGGGCACCATTGGCGTATGGGTGCGAGAGCACAAGATCGCAGCCTTGGGAGCGCGTGTGGAGCGAGGGGTCACCTACCACGGCTTTGCCTTGAACGTAGCCCCTAACCTGGCACACTTCGAATTGATCGTGCCTTGTGGTCTGACGGACGTCCAGGTTACTTCTATGGAACAGGAACTGGGACGATCGATCTCGACGGAGGCCGTTCGGGAGCGACTGATGTGGCATTTTGGACAGGTCTTGGCCGTGCCTTTGCGGGAGACAAGCCTCTCGGAGCTGCCTCTGTAGACTGACCGCTCTGAAGAGAAAAGTCTCTCGCTGCTCTGGAGGTGGAACACGGCTCTGCCTCCCGGATGGCGGGACACGGCCCCGTCTCACTCATGACGGGACATGGCCCCGCCCCACGGATGACGGGACACGGAGGAAGCATCCGCAGTGCATAGGCAAGGAATTGTCGCCTATTGCGTCAAGTGCCGCGAGAAGCGACCCATGCAGGATACCGAAGCGGTCTACACGGCTACAGGCACGCCTGCAACACGAGGGAAATGCCCTGTTTGCCACACCGCGATGTTCCGAATGGGCGCAACCCCTGCCCACGCTTCCATTCCAAGGCCTGAGCGCACGCCCCCCTCAGACCGTGCCGCAGGGAAACGGACGCCAAGGAGGAAGACGAAGAAGCGACCTGCAGCCAAGGACAGGTTGGTCGTCGTTGAATCTCCAGCCAAAGCGCGGACTGTCCGCCGCTTTCTGGGGAGGGACTATAGGGTCGAAGCTTCTGTGGGGCACGTGCGCGACCTGCTGCGCTCCAAACTCAGCGTGGACGTCGAGAACAACTTTGCGCCCAGATACCGTGTGCCAAAAGAGAAGCGGGAAGTCGTCCAGCGCCTGAAGAAGGCAGCCAGCCAAGCTTCAGAAGTATATCTCGCCACTGACCCCGACCGCGAGGGCGAGGCCATTGCCTGGCACCTCATGGCAGCAGCAGAAATCCCTGACGAAAGCGTCCACAGGGTGGTCTTTCACGAAATCACCGACGCTGCGATCAAGGAGGCATTCTCACACCCGCGCCGCCTGGACATGGACCTCGTCAATGCGCAGCAGGCCAGGCGCATCCTAGACCGACTGGTAGGTTACAAGATCAGCCCGCTTCTGTGGCGGAAGGTGCGCAACCGGCTCTCGGCTGGCCGAGTACAGTCCGTGGCTGTGCGCCTCATCGTGGAGCGGGAGCGGGAGATACAGGCCTTCGTGCCCGTCGAGTACTGGTCGATTTCGGCCGAACTGGCCAAGCAGGACACGCGAAACGTGGACCCACGGCCCAGCTTCATCGCCAAGCTGCTCGAAATCGAAGGCAAGAAGGTGGACCTGCAGGATGAACCTGCAGCTCAGGCCGTGGTGGATGATCTGGAGGGTGCGCACTACATTGTCAGCAGGGTGCGCAGGTTCAAGCGAAAACGCAAACCACCCGCTCCGTTTATCACCAGTACCCTGCAACAAGAAGCTTCCAGGAAGCTGGGGTTCACCGCCAAGCGCACTATGGCCGTCGCGCAAGCGCTCTACGAGGGTGTCGATCTCGGTGGCGGCGAGCGGGTTGGACTCATCACCTACATGCGCACGGACTCGACCCACGTTGCCGCAGAGGCGCTCAACGAAGTACGGTCCTATATCGAGGAGAAGTACGGGCCTGACTTTCTTCCACAGAAGCCGCCCGTGCACAAGACGCGCGCTGTGAAAGCACAGGAAGCGCACGAGTGCATTCGCCCTACGTCGGTCAGGCGTGAACCCGATGCCATCAAGCCCTATCTCGACAGTAGCCAGTACAGGTTGTACCGTTTGATCTGGCAGCGCTTTGTGGCGAGCCAGATGAAACCCGCCATCTTTGACGTTACCTCGGTCGATGTCAAAGCCGACCGCCTTGAGCCAGGGACTGTCGTGCCTACGGGGAATGCCCTAAAGGCGTTTCTGGATGCGCTGCGCTATCTTTTTCGCGTCACTGGGTCAAAGCTGGCCTTCCCTGGCTTTCTGTCGGTCTACGAGGAGGCTAGGGACGAAGACGCGGCCGCGGAAGATGACGCCGGTCCACTTCCACCTCTGGCAGTCGGTGAGGTGCTGGATCTGATACAGCTGATGCCAGAGCAACACTTCACCAAGCCACCGCCGCGCTACACCGAAGCCTCTCTCGTGCGCGAACTCGAAAAGCACGGCATCTGGCGTCCAAGCACCTATGCCCCTATCCTGTCTACAATCCAGATCCGCGGATATGTGGACAGGGTCAACAAGTACCTGGTTCCCACAGAGCTTGGTTTCCTGGTCAATGATCTGCTCGTTGAGCATTTCCCAGAAGTCGTGGATGTTCCCTTCACGGCCCACATGGAAGACGACCTCGACAGAATAGCCGCCGGCGAGCGCGAGTGGATAGCCGTACTGCACGAGTTCTACGGCCCCTTTGAGCGCACGCTCCAGATGGCCGAACGCAGCATGAAGAAGGTGGAAATCCCCCCAGAGGAGACCGGTCTGTCCTGCGAAAAGTGCGGCAGTCCCATGGTCGTCAAGCTTGGCCGTTATGGCAAGTTTATTGCCTGCAGCAACTTCCAACAGTGCCGCAACACCAAACCGTACGTGGTC
>JBFEPU010000102.1:0-9152 GCA_041549915.1 Anaerolineae bacterium
GCCAGTCCCCGCTGGCCCAACTCCTGCCCCAATGTCATCCTGAGTGGAGCGACACTTGTACCTGCGCTGCAAGTGCAGGTGAGGATCCCAACCACACAAGGCGCTCCTTGACGCTTTGCCCATCTGGCAGTATAAGTACCTCCATGCCAGGAGACTTTGGCCGTGCCCGGCACTGAACCAGACATCTAGCGCACTCCTGCACCGAGGGAATTTGATGATCAGAGACCTCATCGGCAAGGCCTATGGAAGTTTCATCGTGCTGCGCCATCTGCCCGGACAGAGCCGCGTGCCGTACCTGCCGCTGGAAAAGCTGCACGAGCTGCGCGACCGCCAGGTCAGGGAGACGGTGCGCTACGCAGCAGAGACCGTGCCCTTTTATCGCGACTGGTTTCGTGAGCAGGGCATCAACCCGGCCGACATCTGCACGGCAGATGACCTGGATCGACTGCCGCTGATCACCAAGCACCTCTATCGCGAGCAGCCGGAGCGCTTTCTTTCGACCTCTAAGCTGGCCCGGAACGCCGTGTCAATGACCAGCGGCGGATCGACAGGTGAGCCGATCACGGTTTTTCACAGCCACGCTGCAATGCTGGCCAGAGGCGCTTATATGCAGCGCCAGCGCGCCGTGATGCGCAAGATGTTGGACGGAGTGCGACTGCCGCGCGAGCTTATCCTCGCCCTACCTACAGGCTCAACCGCGAGGTCGGTCAAGTTGCGGCGTGAGAGCACATTTGCATACCTGCGCCGGCACAACAGGCGCGTGCTCTGGCTGGGAACGCCCATCGACGACGTGATCGCGGAGATCAATGAGTTCGAGCCTCATTCCATTGGAGCGTACGGATCCTACGTGGAAGCGTTATTCCGTGTGGTGGCGCAGCGCGGCATTGACATGCACCTGCCCAAAATGGTGGCCTATGGGGCGGACACCATGTCCGAGGACGGAATGGAGCTGATCCGCGAGGGCTTCGGTGTGTCTATCTTCTCAACTTACGGATCGATTGAGGCGCCCGGTATCGGGTTTCTCTGTGAGGAGTGCACTGGTTTTCACCTCAACGTTGATCTGGTACACGTGAAGTTGATTGATGCTGAGGGACGCCGCCTCAAGCCAGGTGAGCGCGGGGAGGTGGTGGTGTCCAACCTGATCGACCGTGCCACCGTGTTGCTGAACTATCGTCTGTCCGACCTTGGTGTGCTGTTGGAGCAGCCCTGCCCCTGCGGGCGCACGCTGCCCCTGGCCAAGATCGAAGGCCGCGTGGAGGACATCCTGCGTTTGCCGGATGGCGGCTTTCTGCATCCTTCGTCGGTGTACAATGTGTTTATCCAGGGCCGGCTGCGGGACGGAGGGCAAGTATTGCAGTTCCAGCTGGTGCAGCGCGCAATCGACGATTTTGAGCTGCGGCTGGCCATGGCCGATCGTGCTGCCTACGACGCCGTGGTGTCGGCTTACGTGGCCGATCTGCAGCAGGTGCTGGGGCCGTCGGCGAAGCTCGTGCCGGTGTACTACCAGGGGCCTGTGCTGGCGGGCCCGACGGGCAAAGTGCGGCGCTTTGTTTCGCTGCTGGATGGTGGCGAGCGGGTAGTGTGACTGCCAGGACACCAGGACAGAGCGATCAAGACCGATCGAATGGGCGGGGATGACAGGGGGCTGCTGGGTGCAAAGTTCAGAGAGCTGAGGAGTGAAAGTGGTCGCTGAATGGATCAGCAAGGCATATGGGACCTTCACTGTGCTGCGCCATATGCGAGCGCAGCGCCGCGTCCCCTATCTGCCGCCGGAGGAGCTGCGTGCACTGCGCGACAGGCAGGTCCGGCAGATCGTACGCTATGCCGCGCAGACAGTGCCCTATTATCGCGAGTGCTTCCGCGAGCAGGGAATCGACGCCGCCGACATCCGCAGCGCGGAGGACCTCGATCGGCTGCCGCTGCTGACCAAGGAGATGGTGCGCAGCGAGCCGCAGCGCTTTTGCTCAACCTCCAGGCTGGGCCGAGAGGCGCTGCGCATGAGCACCACTGGAAGCACCGGCGAGCCGCTGGACGTGTACCTGGACCGGCAGTCCATTCTCATGGCGGCAGCATACGGCCAGCGACAAGGGAATGCGCTGCGCACGGTGCTGGGAGGAGACATGCCGCGGCGCATTGTTCGCCTCGGTACGGCGGGCACCGCATCCGCCCGCATGGCGGCATTCATTCAGGAGAAATCGATGATGCGCCGTCCCCCGCAGGTGCTGGAGCTCTCCACTCTCCAACCGATGGAGGAGGTTATCGAGGCCATCAACGACTTCCGGCCGGATTCGATAAGCGGCTATGGCTCCTACATTGAGCCGCTGTTCAGGACGGTGGCCCGGCAGGGCATCCAGATGCACCTTCCCCGCCTGGTCTTCTACGGCGCCAGCGAAATCAGCCCGAGTGGGATCCGGCTGATTGAAGAGGAGTTTGGGGTGCCCGTAATGGCGGGCTACGGGGCAACGGAGGCCCCTCACATTGCGTTCATGTGCGAGAGACGCGATGGCTACCACGTGAACGTGGATCTCGTGCACCTGAGGCTGGTTGATGCGGGCGGAGAGAGCGTGCCGCAGGGGCAGGTTGGTGAGGTGGTGGTGTCCAACCTGTACAACCGCGGCAGCGTGCTGTTGAACTACCGTCTGGGAGATCTGGCAGTGCTATCGCGCGAGCCCTGCCCGTGCGGGCGGACCTTGCCAAGGCTGGCGAACCTGGAAGGTCGCGTGCGGGACCCCATTTACCTTCCGGATGGGCGTTTCGTGAGTCACTACATCGCGGATCTGATCTTCTACCGCTTGAGCCCGCGGCAGGGCGGCGAAGTGCTGCAGTACCAGTTGATACAGTGGGAGCTGGACAGGTTTGAGCTGCGGCTGGCCACGGTGGACCGCGCCGCTTTTGCCCGCGTGGCAGGTCTGTTTGTGGAAGAGCTGCGCCAGACGGTCGGCGATGCGGCGACGATTGAGACGGTGTACTACCAGGGCCTTCTGCCCGGCGGCAGAACGGCCAAGTCAAGGCGGGTGATCTCGTTTGTCGGCAAACCTCGGTCAAGCTAGGATGAGCGCTGGCGACGGGTGTGCGGGCAAGCTCTGAAGGCACCTGCCGGCTCGGCCAAGGGGGCACAGGAGGGAGTGCATGGATTGCTGCGAGCTGCGGGTGCTGGAGACGCGCTTCGACCGGGCACGGGTGGCCAAAAAGCTCGCCAAGTACCGCAACAACGGCCTGGCGAAGGAGACCCGCATGCTGGTCGATGCCCTGAGAAGCGAAGGCATTGAGGGCTCCACGCTGCTGGACATCGGCGGTGGGATCGGTGGCATTCAGCATGAATTGCTCAAGGCTGGCGTGGCACAGGCCACAAACGTAGAAGCTTCCAGGGCCTACATTGAAGCATCGACGGAAGAAGCCGCGCGGCAGGGCGTTGCCGACCGCGTGATTGCTCTACACGGTGATTTCGTATCCCTGGCCCCGGAGATCCCGTCGGCGGACATCGTGACGCTCGATAGAGTGATCTGCTGTTATGGCGACGCCGATTCCCTGGTTGGCCTTTCATGCGCACGAGCTGATAGACTGTACGGTGTGATCTATCCGCGCGATGAGTGGTGGACCAGGCTGCAAACCGCTATCCAGAATGCAATCAACCGCGTGAAATCAGATCCCTTTCGCCTTTTCGTCCACCGCACCAGGGCGATCGACGCAATGGTGCGCGCCGCTGGGTTTCGTCCGCACTTTCAGCGCAATACCTTCTACTGGCAGGTGGTTGTGTACGGGCGCTAGATGCCCCGCGCTGGCCAGGTTGCCCTGCCTTCCGCCCGCTGTCCGGCGATGCTATGGGAGGGAATCGCCTGATGCTGCCCTGCAACGCGAACGGTAAAGGCCCAGCTCACACCACTTGACCTCAGAGGGAGATGACATGGACTCGACAAAGGACGCCGTGCCAGAGTCTGCGATGGTGATTGTGGCCCACCCTGACGATGCGGAGTTCACGGTGGGCGGAACCATGGCGCTTTGGGCAAGGTCCGGTTGCCGCGTGGTCTATGTGGTCTGCACAGATGGCAATGCGGGTTCGCACGAACCGGGCATGACGCGCGAGAAGCTCGCACAGGTACGCCGCGCCGAGCAGCGAGCTGCCTGCGCAGCGCTGGGCGTGCGTGAGGTAGTGTTTCTGGGCTATGACGATGGGCAGCTGCAGCCCACGCTTGACCTGAGGCGTGACCTGGTGCGGCTGATGCGCCAGCACAAGCCGGAAGTTGTCGTGACGTGGGATCCAACCATGCTCTTTATGGGTGACGAGTACATCAACCATCCCGATCATCGCGCCGCGGCACAGGCGGCGCTCGACGCGGCATCGCCAGCTTGTTCCATGCCGTTGCTCTGGCCGGAAGCTGGCGCTGCGCACAGCGTGCACCAGATATACGTGTTTGGCAATGACCAGCCAAACACCTGGGTGGATGTGACAGAGACCATCGAGCAGAAGATTGCGGCGCTGAAGATGCACGCCAGCCAGATGGGCGATTGGGACCCTAGCGAGATGCTCAAAGGGTGGAGTGTCGAGGCGGGGAAAGAGAAGGGGCTCGCCTACGCTGAGAGCTACCGGGTCTTTACGCTGGACGGGTCAGGTGCGGCGGACTAGTGCGGCCACGTGTTCTGCGAGCGACGGGAGCAGTGTGCAGCGCGGTGGGGCCGGCACAGGCCCCAAGCTACGATTCAACGCCGGGATAGTGGCCTTACGAGCCACGAAGGCGTGTTCACAGCATTGAGTTACGGGAGTCAGGATGGCTGCGGGTTTGCTCGACAGAGCATACGGTACATGGATCGTGCTGCGCAATCTGCCTGGGCAGAGCCGCGTGCCCTATCTGCCCCGGGCGCGGCTGGAAGAGCTGCGCGACACGAGGGTGCGGGACATTGTGAGCTATGCAGCACGGACAGTGCCTTTCTATCAGGACTGGTTCCGCGACACGGGTACCAAGCCGTCTGACCTGCGGACGGCAGACGACTTGGATCGCTTGCCGCTGGTCGATAGGCACATGTACCGGGCGCAGGCGGAGCGATTTCGATCGACTTCCAGGCTGGGCAGGACGGCTCTGCCACTGACCAGCGGGGGGGCGACCGGTGAGCCGATCACGGTCTACCGAGACCGGAACTCGGCGCTGGCCAAGGCCGCTTTCACCCAGCGGGAGCGGGACGTGGTGCGCAAGCTGCTGGGCGGTGTGCGCGCTCCGCGCGAGCTGACAATCGCCATGCACGGCAGTTCAACGATGAAGGTGACCAATCTCAGACGGAATCAGACCTTTGCATCGGCACTGCAGCGCAACCGACGGGTGCTGTCCCTGCTGACGCCCATCGACGAGGTGATCGCGGAAATCAACGAGTTTCGCCCGCACTCGTTCGGGGCGTATGGTTCGTACGTGGAGGCTCTGTTTCGGATGGTCGACCAGCGCCGCATCCCGATGCACTTGCCGAAGCTGGTCATCTATGGAGCGGATGGCATCCATCCTGATGGGATTCGCCTCATTCGGGAGCAGTACGGGGTCGGTGTCTTTGCCAAGTATGGAGCGATCGAGGCTGTTCCCATTGGATTCCTGTGTGAGGAGTGCAGGGGCTATCACCTCAACATGGATCTGGTACACCTGAAGTTGATTGATGCTCACGGGCGGAGGGTGGAACCGGGTGAGCCGGGTGAAGTGGTGGTCTCCAGCCTGACCAACCGCGGCACAGTGCTGCTGAACTACCGCCTCGGTGACATTGGCGTGATGTCCGACGAAAGCTGTCCCTGCGGGCGTACGCTGCCGCTGCTCTCCCAACTGAGCGGGCGCGTGCAAGATATCCTCCATCTTCCGGGCGGAGGCTTTCTGCATGCCGGTGCCGTGAACAGGGTGTTCTACATGGGCAGGCAGCGGGACGGCGGCAAGGTGCTGCAGTTTCAGTTGATCCAGCGCGCAATCGCCGACTTTGAGCTGCGGCTGGCGGCGGTGGATCGGGCGGCGTACAATGACGTGGTGCAGGACTATGTCGCCGACCTGGAGCAGCTGATCGGGGCCTGGGCTAACATCGAGCCCGTTTACTACGAGGGGCGGGTGCCCACGGGAGCCAGCGGGAAGCTGCGGCCCGTGGTGTCGTTGTTGGGAGATGGCAGGGCGGCAGCGCAGCGACAAGGACACGGCGACAACGGAAAGAGGTGAACGAAGCCGTGAGCCCGCGCTTGTGTAGAGCAGGCCCACGGCCTCGGGGACCGCAGGGTATCCGGCAGTCGGCTCGGAGCGTCCGCGGTGGGTGCCAGCCCGACAAATGCCTTCTGAGGCCAGGTCAAGAAGACCGATGTCCGGGCTACGGTTGTGAAGCTGTCTGCCCCACCTCGTCCTCCTGGTGCGAGAGCATCTTGATCAACAGAGACACCAGGGTGGGCCAATCGCGAAAGTAGCTGGTCTCGCCGCTGGCCACGTGCCGCACCTGGCCCCGCCACTCGGCGCGACCGCCGCCCAGCCCCTCTTGCCACACGCGCACCGTGAACAGATGAGAGCTACGGAGCGCGCGCTTTTCATCCGTCAGTGGCTGCTTCACTGCCCTGCGGGCATCCGGGGAATGCCTATCCGACGCTGCACTCACGGAGGGGCAGGCCATCGCATGCGACACAGCCCTCGAATCCTGTCCTGAGCTGGCCAGCGACGACAGTGGGCCCAGACCGGATGGTGATGACAGGCAGGGTCTTGCCTCCTCTGCCTTTGCGGGAAGAACAGTACGTCGGCTCTCTATTCGTTGGTTCAGCCTGCGAGCGGTCTGCGAGTCTTGGGTGGCGGTCATTGCCTAACTCTCGACTGGCACCAGCACCCCGCCTTCCGCTTCCGTCGACGGACGCTTCAGGCGCGCGGTGTTGAATGCCCTATCTTCCACGCGGCAGATGTCCTTTACCACATCTCGTCCGGAACCGGCAGAAAAGTCAGTGCTGCCACCTGGTTCCACCCACTGGCCGATCATGTAGAAATTGTCGAGCCCAGGCAGTGTCTTGTCCATCCCCTGGGTCATGATCATGTTCTGCTTGTGCATGTTTGCGGCCCATCCGGAGTAAGCACCCCGCCAGTTTGCCGTCGCCCGCTCATAGCTCAGTGGAGTGGCCACGTCAACCGCCTCGACGGCGGCGCGCAGCCCCGGGTACCGCTCGTCCAGGGCGGCGATGACCTGTTCGGCCACCTTCTGCTTGGTGGCGCGGTACTGCTCGCGATCTGCGCGCAGGGTCTTCCAGTAGCTATAGTCAGCGTCGAACCAGATGCCGAGCGAGCTCTTGCCGGCCGGGGCCATGGTCGGGTCAAAGGAGTAGTGTTTCAGCACCAGACGGTCGTGCGCGGTGTTACCAACGTTGATGGGCTGGCGCACTGGCAATTCCAGCGACGGAGGCTCGCTGCTCATGTCGCGCGCCACGCCCAGTGATACCTTGACCACCGACGAAGCAAGGGGCAGGTCCCGGTAGTAGGACCGCACACTGTCGTCCACATAGCGGCCCTCCAGCAGATCGAAAATGGTGCTGCGCCCGTCGGCTGCGGAGATGACGATGTCGCTGTGATGCTCGGTGCCATCCTGCAGGCGCACACCTACGGCACGGTCTCTGCGTCGGCCCCGTCTGGAAGAGGCGTCTACGAGGATTCTGTCCACGCGGGCGTTGCAGTGGATCTCCCCGCCGAGGGCCACATACTCCCTGGCGAGATCCTGGCCCAGCTTCGCCGATCCACCGATAGGAAAGCCAGCTTCGTGGTCGTTCAGCTTGGCCAGCGTCTTGAGCAGCATCACCATCGGAAAATCAGGCGGTGCAAACTGGATGACCTGCGGCAGCGCCTGACGGAGCAGCGGATCGCGGAAGCGCGCCGCGAACTCGCTTACGGTGACGTTTCGCCAGCGCAAGACAGGCACCAATGAGGGCAGTACATCGTAGCCGAGTTTCACGAACTCGAGCGGGTTGGACGGAGTCAGATCGACGGGCAGCTCCATACTAGTGAACTGGCGAAGAGCCTCAGTCAAGTCCTCGATCACTTCTCTGTCCTGTGGAGCCAGCTCGAGCATGTGTTGTTCCAGCCGGCCAATGTCCGTGTACAGGCTGAAGGACCGGCCATCCGCCCCCTCGAAGCGGGTGAACTCGTCATAATAGTGGATCGGCCGCCCCTCCAGCAGGCCAAGCTCATCCCATAGCTGATAGACCTTGGAAGTCGGGCCGGTGCCGGTCACGGCGCGCACACCCGCCTCGAAGGAGTATTCCCCTCGCTTCCATGAGGTGGCCAAGCCTCCAGGATGCTGGTGCAGTTCAAAGATCTGTGAGCGATAGCCATTCATCTGGGCGTAGCAGCCTGCGGACAGGCCGGCCATGCCAGCACCAATGATCAGAATCGATTTGGACACTGTACTATTCCCTTCAGGATTTGTTGTGGCCTGCCCGCTGGCTGACCAGATCAGCACAAGAGGCGTCGGGCAGGCACGGTATCAGGCTCCCCCACACGTTCATTTCGGGGAGCATCTCAGGACCGCAGGACAACGGGTGCACTGATCTGCTTCTGTGTAACCTGCTCCAATTGCGCCAAAAGCTCCCTGGCATCGCGCAGGTCGGGCGTGTCAAGACCCTCGCTGAACCAGTCGTAGACCTGGCGCAGCAAGTCTCGTCCCTCTGCGGATCGGCCCTGCCTTCGCAGCAGTCGCGCCAGGCTCATCGCAGCGCGGAGTTCGAGGGACTTGGACTGCTGTTCCTGGGCCACGCGCAGCGCTTGCCGGAGGGAGGCCTCCGCATCGTCTTCAGCGCCTGGTTCCAGGAGAAGCAGCTCAGCGTGCAATCGGTATTGCTCTGGCAGCCACCAGCGCTGTTCAATGGTGGAGAGTGATTCCTCTAATGCGCCCTGTCCATCGTCGCGTCTCCCCAACAAAAGGTAAATGTCTGCGAGACGGGCAGACGCATAAGTCGCCGACAGCACTGCCCCGGTCGCCTTTAACCTGGCTAGACCTTGTGTAAGGATGGCAATTCCTTCCTCGTGTCGGCCCTGGTAGGCCAGCGCCGGGCCGTGCACCAGCGTCCCCATCGCCTTCCACAAGGAAAAGCCCTTCTGGTTGGCGGCGTCCAGCGCCGCTTCTGCATGCGCCTGACACTCCGGCCACAGTCGTAGCAGCTCGTGCAGCTTGGCCGAAAA
>JBFEPU010000103.1:0-9134 GCA_041549915.1 Anaerolineae bacterium
AAGGGCAGCAAATGCGCGGCGTCATCATGGCCGAGGAAGAGGAACTGGCGCAGGCAGCGATGGCCGAGAAGCGGCCAGCGGCGGGAGCGGCAGTAACTCTGATGGCTGAGGGGGTGCTGGAGAACGAGGCTGAGGCACTTGAGAGCGAAGCGACCGAGGAGGTGGCGGTGGCTCAGCAAGCAGCGGCCGGTGAGCAGGCGCCGGAGGCCGATGAGGCAGCTCCGCCTGACGAAGAGGTGGCGGGGCGGCCCACGGAGGCTCCTGCGATGGAAGAGGAGACTGAGGGGGAAGCTGGGATCGTCGTGGAGCCCTCGGAGACCGAGGAGCGGGAGGCCCAGGACTAGGGTTCTGACACGCGTGGCGTGGGCTACGCTGAAAAGCGTAGCCCACTTCGCATCTTTACCTGGCGGACCCCAATTGAGAAGGAGAAATCACAACGTGGCAGCTACAACGGAAATGATTAAGGAATTGCGTGAGATCACTGGCGCTGGTGTGCTCGACTGCAAGACTGCACTCGAATCGGCAGATGGCGATCTGGATCGTGCGCAGGAGATCTTGCGCGAGAAAGGACTGGCCAAGGCGGCCCGCCGGGCCGAGAGGGAGGCCAAGCAAGGCCTTGTCGAAGCCTATGTCCACATGGGCAAGGCGGGGGCTTTGGTCGAAGTGAATTGCGAGACCGATTTTGTCGCCCGCACTCCCGAGTTCAAGCAGCTGGCACACGACTTGGCCATGCAGGTTGTGGGTGCGCGTCCGCAATACGTCAAGCCGGAGGACATACCCCCGGAGGTCATTGAGGAAGTCAGTGAACAGGAGAGGCAGACCTATCGGGCACAGTTGGCGAATTCGAACAAGCCACCAGATGTCCTGGAGCGGATCGTCGAGAACAAACTGCTCAAGTTCTACGAAGAGGCCTGCCTCCTGCGCCAGCCCTTTATCAGGGATCCAGACAAGACGGTGCAGGACTTGATCAACGAGGTGATCAGCACCACAGGCGAGAACATCGTGCTGCGGCGGTTTGCTCGTTTCGAACTCAGCGAGTAGTCAGGGGCGGGGGATCAGACCTAATGACGAGGGCACAATACCATCGGATTCTGCTCAAGCTGAACGGTGAGGCGCTGGCTGGAGAAGCGGGTTGGGGCATTGATGTGCCTACCGTGGAGAGCATAGCAGAGCAGTTGCGGCGTGTGCTGGAGCTCGAGGTTCAGGTTGCCATCGTCATTGGCGCCGGCAACATATGGCGGGGCATTAACGGTTTGGAGCGGGGCATGGAACGGGCTACCGCGGACTATATGGGGATGGTGGCCACGGTGATTAATGCCCTTGCCCTACAGGATGCGCTGGAAAGGGGTGGCGTGATCACCCGTACGCAGACGGCCGTTGAGATGCGGGCCGTTGCTGAGCCATACATCAGGCGGCGTGCGATCAGGCACATGGAGAAAGGTCGTGTCGTCATCTGCGGAGCAGGAACGGGCAATCCGTACTTCACCACCGACACGGCTGCTGCGTTGCGTGCGATGGAGCTGGACGCCGATGTCCTGCTCAAGGCGACCAAGGTCGATGGTGTCTATGACTCCGATCCGATGCTCAATCCCCATGCCCGCCGATTCGACCGTCTGACCTACATCGAGGCACTCAACATGGGTGTCAAGGTGATGGACAGCGCTGCTCTGTCGCTGTGCATGGACAATGACATGCCCATCATCGTCTTCAAGGTGTCCGAGCCAGATAGCATAGAGCGGGTTGTCTGCGGGGAACCGATCGGGACTCTGATCAGTCGTTGATCAGGAGGGGTGCGATGGTTGATGATTCTCTTAAGGACGCGAGAACTAGGATGAACAAGGCGGTTGAGGCCCTGCAGGAAGACCTGATGTCTATCCGCACGGGGCGTGCCTCGCCTGCTCTCGTAGAACGTCTGCGAGTCGACTATTACGGGACTCCCACACCGCTCAACCAGCTCGCTTCTATCTCTACGCCAGAACCAAGGCTGCTGATGGTCCGCCCTTGGGACCCAAGCGTGATTGGCGAGATTGAAAAGGCCATCCTCAAGAGCGAGCTGGGTCTGACACCGAACAACGATGGCGTCGTCATCCGTCTGCCTATTCCTCGTCTCACAGAGGAGCGAAGGCTCGACTTGAGCAAGCTCGTGGGGCGTCGCGTGGAGGAAGGACACATCGCCGTGCGCAACATCAGACGTGACGTGCAAGAAGAGCTGCGCGAGCTGGAGAAGGAGAAACTGATCACGGAAGATGACCTCCATCGGGGTCGGGACAAGCTGCAACAGCTGCATGATGAGTACATCGAGCAGATGGATGAGATCGGTAAGGCCAAGGAGCGCGAGATTCTGGAGGTCTAGACATCCCCATGAGTGATAGCGAACGCGGGTCTGGTCAGCATGACGAGCTGAAGGTCATCCCGCACCACATAGCGATCATCATGGATGGGAATGGACGTTGGGCTCGCCAGCGGGGGCTGCCACGCCTGGCCGGTCACCGGGCGGGAACCGAGAACGTGCGGCGAGTCGCGGAGGCTTGCCGTGACCACGGCGTCAGAGTGCTCACACTCTATGCTTTCTCCACCGAGAACTGGGCCAGGCCGCGGCAGGAAGTGCGTGGGCTGTTGACCCTTCTGTCGGAAGTGATAGAACGAGAGCTGCGGACTCTGAAGGAAAACAATGTTCAGTTGCGCCACCTCGGGTCGCTGGATGACTTGCCGTCCGATCTGCGCAGCAAGATCCGCCATGTGGTGGAGGAGACCAAGGACAATGATCAGTGGGTCGTCAATGTTGCTCTAAACTATGGTGGGCGCAGCGAGATAGTGGAGGCTGTGCGCCGTATCATGGAGGCTGGTCTTTCTCCCGAGCAGGTCACTGAGGAGACCTTGGCGCGCTATCTCTACACCAGCGGTCTGCCGGATCCTGACTTGGTCATCCGAACGGCTGGCGAAATGCGCTTGAGCAACTTCCTCATATGGCAGTCTGCTTATGCGGAGTACTACTCGACTCCTACCTATTGGCCCGATTTTGGCCCCGAGGAGTTGCACCAGGCGCTTGTGGTGTACGGTCAGCGGACGAGGAAATTCGGGGGGCTGCCCACTGCGGTTCAGTAGGGCGTCGGCTTGACAAGCCCGACCGGAGAAGATGCATCGTGCTCATCCAACGTGTCCTGAGTTCCGTGGTTCTGCTCCCGCTCGTCTTGGGAGCAGCCTATCTGGGCGGGCCCTACTTCGCCGTCGTGGTGGCCGTCGCCGCTCTGTTGGCCGGATATGAGTTCTACCGCATGATGCGCAGCGGTGGCTATGAGCCGTCCTACGGCATTGGTTTGGCGCTGATCGGCGTCCTTCTGCTCGAGGTGTGGTACCCGGGTCATGAGCTATGGAGGCTGGGCGCTGCGGGCGCAGTTATTCTGCTCTTGGTGCGGCAGCTCTTCCGGGGAAACACCGCGGGTTTCCTAGCCAACTGGGCGCTCACTCTAGCTGGGGCAGTATATGTGGGGCTCCTCGCTGGGCACATGATCTCCTTGCGCAATCTTCCCCAAGGGCTCGGATGGCTGCTCCTGACGTTTGCCGCGACCTGGACGTGTGACACTGCAGCGTACTGCGCCGGAAACTGGTGGGGGAAGCGGGGCTTTTTTACCGAGATCAGCCCCAGCAAGACCCTGGAGGGCGCCATCGGCGGTGCGCTGCTTGGTATATTGGCTACAGTGCTTGCCGGACAGTGGCTGAGCCTCGCACTGTGGCAGAGTCTGCTGTTGGGGGTGTTGTTGGTATTGGCCATCACTTTCGGCGATCTGGCAGAGTCCCTGCTGAAGCGTCAGGTAGGGGTTAAGGATTCAGGTGCGCTGATTCCTGGTCATGGCGGCATGCTTGATCGGATAGATAGCTTGCTGTTCGCGGGGACCGTTGTATATCACTTTGCAGTGTGGGCCGTTCAGTAGGGTACGGATTTTGGAAGCGAACGCTTTTCCGAGAGGCTAGGGGATGCCAGATAGCTGGATAACATCTACACTGTGGCTGGCGAATCTCATCCTGGCTTCGGCCAATGTGATCATCGGCTTCTCGCTGCTGGCCTATATCCTGACCAACAACTTTCGCAGCTCCGTTGCGCGGGCGTTCTCTGCGCTGCTCAGCTTTGTCATTCTGGTCTATGTGGGCGACATCCTGGTCGCCAACGTGATTTCTCCCTCATCGACCCTGATCTGGCTACGTTTTCAGTGGTTGGGCATAGCCTTTGTTCCCGCCGCTTGTCTCCATTTCTCTGATGCGTTGCTGCAGACCACCAATTCCGTTTCCAGAACACGCCGCCTCGCAGTCAGCACAGCCTACGCCGCAGGGCTGGTGTTCTTTGTACTTGCGGCAGCTACAGACCTGGTAGTACAGGACGGAGTGACGTCTGATCGGATCTCACACCTGGCTCCAGGGCCGTACTTTGGGTGGTTCACCACCTACTTCTTTGTCACTGTTCTGGCTGCAGTGGCCAACGTCTTCCGGGCCCGTCAGCGATGTCTGACGTCAACATCTCGCCGCCGCATGACCTACTTGACCATAGCCATCCTTGCCCCCGGTTTTGGCGTCTTCCCCTATCTGCTGGTGGCAACGATGTCAAGGTATCCGTCCCCGGATCTCATCTTTGGGTTTTCGCTCGTGGGCAACGTGGCCATCGCCTTGATGACAGTCCTCAGTGCCTACACCGTTGCCTATCAAGGCGTATTCATGCCCGACCGGGTGATCAAGCACAACTTGATCCACTATCTGCTCCGCGGTCCGTTGGTGGGTTCGCTCCTGCTTTTCCTGATGTTGGTGATCCCCAGAGTGGAGGCCATACTTGGCCTCCCTCGGGACACGGTGCTCATTTTCGCCGTGATCATCGGCATAGTGCTTTTTCAAGTGCTGATCAATCTCGCCAAGCCGTACATTGACCGGCTGATTTACCGACAGGACCGTGACCAGGTGGCCTGGATACAACAGTTGGACAGCCGCCTCCTGACCAGCACCGACCTGGCGCAGCTCTTGGAAAATGTTCTTATCGCTCTGTGTGATCTGCTCCGGGTGCCCAGTGGGTTTATCGTGGCTATGCAGGAGGGAGCCCTCAAGATCCAGGTGCTCTGCGGGCCACGGGAGGTGGCCAGCCGTTTCCTGAAGGAATGCGACTGGCAGGGCCTTGTGTCCTCATTCGAGGAAAAGTCGGCCCAACGCCAAGTCCAGACCTCTGTTCGCCAGGGCGAACTGCGCAATGAGGACTTTAGTCTGCGGAACGGCTACTGGCTTCTGCCGTTGCGGAGCAAAGATCGAGCTTCTATCCTCGGCATTCTGGGCATAGAGGCCAACGGAGGGGCGCCGGCCCTGACGTTCGAGGAACTGACAACCGTAGCCGGGTTCGTA
The DNA here is from genome assembly GCA_041549915.1 of Anaerolineae bacterium. Taxonomy (GTDB): domain Bacteria; phylum Chloroflexota; class Anaerolineae; order UBA2200; family UBA2200; genus JBFEPU01. The sequence continues at coordinate 5,377 of JBFEPU010000103.1, forward strand.
GGGCAGGCGGAGCTGGCTCTTGAGGACATGCACCTGCAGCAGGATGTGTTTGAGGCGCTGCAGCAGATTGTGCCAGAGATTGAGGAGATCCAGCGCTGGCGTAGTGCGCCTTTCTACCCTGTTCCCGCACGGCTTGAGCGGCTGGAGAGCAATCCCGTGTATGCTCCCGATTTCAGCAAGGTCGTGAGGGATGCCTTGCGTCACTACTGGGGTGGCCCAGACTTGGTGAACAGCCCTCTGCTGCGCACACGTATCGCTCGGCAAGCTCTTCAGGAGAACGACGGCGTGCCGGCCCGCGCTCTGCGCGCAGTGCTGTCTGTGGCCATCGAGCGCTTGCGTCCCGAAGGGGAACGCAGCATGACCGCCAGCGATTGGGTGGTCTACAATATCCTGGAGAGCAAGTACATTCAAGGGCGAGCTATTCGTGAGATTGCTGACCGCATGGCCGTCAGCGAGTCCGACTTTTACCGGAAGCAACGTGCAGCCATTGAGCAACTGGCTGAGGCCCTGGTCGCAATGGAGCTGGAACATAGCGAATCGCCCAACTGACTCAGACACCTCATTGGATGCTTGTGATGTGGGTGGCCCGGCTCGCTGCCAACTGCCGGGTTTCTGCGAATGGACCGCACGGCAGGGACGATCTTGCCAATCCATGACTTGAGCCTGACCATATCTCCGACCATGGTGACATGGCCAGGGGATCCGAAGGTTCGCATCGAGGCGTGCTCACGGATCGCCGACGGCCAACCGGCAAACGTGTCACAACTCAGCCTGGGTCTGCACACCGGTACGCATGTCGATCCTCCCCACCACTTTGACGACCGCGGAATGACTGTGGATCAGCTGCCTCTGGACGTCTTGATCGGGAGGGCCTGGGTGTGCGACGTCGCGGCCGAGCGGGACGTTGAAGTGTTCCATTTGCTGGGCAGTGTGCCGCAGGATGCCACCCGTCTCTTGCTGAAGACACGCAACTCTCTCCTCTGGCATAACGAGGTACGGGAGTTCACTCCTGACTTTGTCGCGCTCTCTGAGGATGCGGCGCGCTGGATTGTGCAGCGGGGCATCCAGCTGTTGGGAGTCGACTATCTTTCACTGGAAAGACCTGGATCTGCTGCGCATTCTGTGCACCACACGCTCCTGGAGGCTGGCGTCGTTGTTGCAGAAGGGCTCGATTTGTCATCTCTCGCCAGCGGGTGGTATAATCTTTGTTGTTTGCCTCTGAAAGTGGCCCATGGTGACGGGGCGCCTGCACGCGCCGTTGCTATCGGGCCTCTGAACTGAGAGCGGATCATGCACTTTACATCAAAGGAGGAAGAGGAATGGCTTTCAAGATCACTGAGGACTGTATTGCCTGTGCTGCTTGCGAGACCGAGTGTCCGAACGAGGCCATCAGCGAGGGGGACGAGATCTTCATCATCGACCCCGACAAGTGCACCGAGTGCGTGGGCCATTTTGACACCCAGCAGTGTGCCGACGTGTGTCCGGTGGATTCCTGCGTTCCGGATCCCGACCACAAGGAGAGCAAGGACGAGCTGCTAGCCAAGTTCAAGAAGCTGCACCCGGACAAGGAACCCAAGTAGCTGTTCTGTGACGCCATCCTTGGCCGTCACAGCGGCAGGAGTTGTTGAACTGGGGGCTCGATCATGCGCGCCGTCGTGTACGACGACGGGCATGGGCGAGCCCCATAGTATTCATTAAGGAATCATCATGCGTGGTGAGGGCGCTGCCGGCCCCCGCCGGCTTGCCGATCTCGTGCCTGCAGGCGTATTTGTCGGGACGAGCCTCATCCTGCGACGAGGAGACCGCTTCCTTTACGGCGTGCGGGCTCCACACGCGAAAGGCGCGCGGCAGATTATCGAGTTGACGGGTATTGGTGGCGTTCTCGAAGACGAGGACGATTCGCTGACCGCAGGTGCGCTGCGCGAAGCCCGGGAGGAGACAGGCTGTACCGCGCGAGTGTTACCTGCGCGCGACACAATCGTTGTGCGCGGTGAGCATGATATCGAACGGGTGCTGTTGACCGGAGATGAGCGCCCGGCGGCTGTGGTCTTCCGGCGCTATCGCACGCCGCCGCATCAGCCCTGGCACGAGGATCATGAAGGCGAGGCCTGCCTGGTGGTTTTCTGGGCGGAGATTGACGGACAGCCGTGGCCGGCAATGGAGCTCCCGGCCTTGATGTGGCTCAAGTCAGGTCAGGTTGTTGAGACAGCCCGACAGGATGTCCCGCTCAGCAGGCTGCTGGACTCGGGAGCAGAGCTCATCGAGTCTGCGCCTGGGCTCGTACCGCGAACCACCTGGGCGCGCCTGACGGATTCACAAGAAGCCCTCGTCCTGGCGCTGGCGGACAAAGCGCCGCTCTTCTACGAGGCAATGACGGTGGAGTAGCACAATCGCAGCTCAGCTACTTCTCGATTTCATGGTCGCATGGACGTGGAGGGGAGCTATGAAGGTGCCAGATGCGAAGGACAGGGCTCTCGTCGTGCTCGTCCCGGAGCCGGTCAGTACCCTGGTGGATCAGTGGCGCTCCCTATATGATCCCAGCTTTGCCATCGTTCCCCCTCATATCACTGTCGCCTACCCTCCCTTCGTGCCGGAGGCGGAATGGCCATCTATTCGGCCTTCCATTGCCGAGCTCCTCGCTCAGTTCCCGCCTTTCCGAGTGGAGCTGACAGAACTGGGGACCTTTGTGGGTAGTTCCTTCTACCTGTGGCTCAAGCCGGAAGACGATGGGAGCTTGGCGGACATCCATGCTGCACTGGCCCAGCGCTTTCCAGAGCATGTTCCTCAAGGAAAGTACGACTACAGAAGCCGTGTCACGATTGGTGTCTTCGACTCCGAGCAGGAGTTGCTGGAGGCACAGCGGCGGATTCAGGCCGGCTGGCAAGCCCGCAATTTCTTCGTCGAGGAGCTGGTCTACCTATCTCTGGACAGCCGCGGCCAGTGGTGCGTCTACAGTCGCCTCCCTCTGGGAGAGGATTCGAACGTCGGGTGAGAACGTTGCCATCCAGTGATGGCTGTTCAATCTCCTCGCCTTGCTCAGGCAGACACAGAAGGGACATTCCGTGAAAGCTCAAGAAGCACAGGCGCTGGGAGAGCGCATCGCCGCCCTTACTGAGGCTGGGAAGATGAGGCAGGCGTACACCTTGTTGGCTCCCATCCTGGCCCAACGCACACCATTCCCCATCCTGGGGCGCATCGGGGCCACTGTCGGCAGGGGGCCGCTGCAGGAGGTCAATGCGTTTCTGGAGTACATCGCTGCCGACAGGGCCGAAGGCGGCTGGGTGGTGATCGGTACCGCTCTTGGCGCACAGCTGGATCGTGACATGAGTGGCGCTTTTGACCGCTGCCGCCGTTTCGTGGTCAGGGCTGACGTGTGGTACGGAGCGGATATCCTGGGCGAACGCGTTCCGGGCCCAGCGCTGTGTATGGATTTTCCACCGGCGCTGGATCTGCTGGGCCCCTGGCGCGAGGACGGAAACCGCTGGGTGCGACGTACCCTCGGCGTGGCGGTTCACTTCTGGGCCAAACGCTCGCGGGGTGCAGCAGCGGACGTGCCTAAGGCGCACGCTTTGCTGACCTTCCTGGAAGCTCTCTTCTCCGAGTGGAACATGGACGCCGTGAAAGGCGTGGGCTGGGGGCTGAAGACGCTGGGAAGGCATTATCCCGACGTGGTCGCTGCCTGGCTGGAGGAGCAGGTCGTGGTCCGCAAGCGCCGTCATCGGGCTCTAATGCTGCGCAAGGCTCTGACCTATCTCTCG
>JBFEPU010000104.1:0-9120 GCA_041549915.1 Anaerolineae bacterium
CCATTTGCAGTTGCCTTCCACAACCGTCCAGGGGGCGGTCAGCGTACTTGTCTTGGGCAGCATGTCGTTCACTGCTTGCAGGTACTGGTCCCATTTCTCGCGATTTCGCCAGTCCTCATCAGTCAGCTACCAGGCCTTGTATGCGGTGCCCTGCCTGCCTTCAAAACGCCGCTGCTGCTCGGCCCTGCTGATGTGTAGCCAGAACTTGACCAGCACGTATCCGTCGTCAGTGATGGTTCGCTCGAAATCCACGATATCGCGGTATGCCTTTCGCCACTCCCTCTCTGGCGTCAGGCCCTCGACTCGCTCGACCAGCGTCCGGCCATACCAGCTGCGGTCGAAGATTGCCATCTCACCGTAGTTGGGCAGCTTCAGCCAGAATCGCCACAGCCAAGGATGCCTCTTCTCGAAAGTGCGTGCCGCTCGGATGGGATAGAGTTTGAATCCGCGCGGATCCAGGCGTTGGGTGAGAGTGGAAATGGTCGTGCCCTTGCCCGCTGCATCCCAACCTTCGAACAGCAGGACACTGGGGATACCTGCCTTCCACGCTGCTGTCTCCAGGTCGTATAGCTCGCGCTGGAGGGTGGGTAGTTTCTTCTTGTACTCTTTCTTGCTCAACTTCTTGCTTAGGTCGATCTTCTCTAGCACTCCGTGTTCCTCCTCAGATCATGCACGATGTGCGCTACGCCTGGCGACCTCATTACTACTGACCCCGGGCACAGTGCGCTGAGGGCAGGTACGATCCTTGTCCACCCTCTGTCGGCCGCTCATCACAATGTTGAGACCGCAAGGGCCAGCTTGCGGCGCATCTCGGGGCGATTGAAGCGCTGCCAGGCCTCGGGGAATGAATCGAGCAGGGTGCGGAGCTCGTTCTGCTGGGCCACCAGGTAGTGTGTCACCCCACTGATATTGATGCGTTCCCTGCCCTCCCGTTCACTCCACTGGTTGAGGAATTCGATCAGAAGGTGACAGGCCACATCCGCATCGTGCAGGTTGCCCAGATGATCCTGGACCACCACTACGTCGTCAATCACACCGGCAACCTCCGAGCCGAGCACCTCTCGGAAGAACTCGAGGGAATAGCGCAGTCGCTTGCAGTCAATACGCAGAGCATGGAGCGTTGCGATCGACGCGTTCTCTACCACTGTCTCATAGCCACGCACCACCTCGTAGCGCCTGTAGATGAGCGCTGGCACCACATGACGGATCTGGTGCGGCTGTGGCTGCTCAGCTGGGATCGGCACAGCGCCGGCCCCCTCAGTCCATAGGAACTGCCCAAAATCGTGCACAAATCGCTGATATCTCTTTCCGTCCAGATACGCGAGCATGCCCTCCCGTGCGACCTGCCGTTGCTGCTGCCAGGTGACCAGGAGCGGATCAAGGCTCAACCGCTCCTCCTGCGGCGGTTCATCCAGATACTCCTGCGCTTTGTGCATGAAGACATCCAGATCGCGCACGCTCCCCAAGGCGCGACCCGTGCGGCGCAGGCCCTTGAGAAAGGCCTTGGTCTCGTCCGGCTCGAAGTACGTGCGGAAGACACGAAATGCAGCGCGCATGCGGCGGGTGGCGACACGCATGTCATGCAGTTCCTCGATATCCTCGCCCAGACGCGTCCCAGGTTCGTGGTCGAGCATCCGCTGGAAGTGAAAGCGCAACACTTTGCGCCCGGCCTCGCTCATAAGATCCTCCGGCAGGACACCGGGTGCCTTCAACTTTTCCTTCGCTAGCCCGAACTCTGGCTGCTCCGCTTCGTGGAGCTGATCCCAGACCGCAGGCTCTCCCTCAGCCACAAAGCGCAGCTGGACATCGAAAAGATGATGCCACAGGTCGGCCCTTTGCTGGGCACGGGCTGCGTCCTGCGCGCAGACGGGACCCAGCACCGGCAGTGCGATACCCTGAGGTAGATCCTTGGCCTCGCCCAACTGCGTGGTCTGGGTCTGAGAGTAATCCAAGCCATCTGCCATTCGAATCAGGGCGGCCATCGACAGCGCATCCCCCCGAACTGCCTCTGGGAGCGCGAGAAATGACGGCTCCTTGTCCAGCCGTTTGGCCTTGAACATCTTGCGGTGCAGGGCTGTCGTGCAGGCCACAATCGACTGCTCTACCTCCTGCAATTCGGCCAGCCGGTGCTCCAGGATGATGTCACGGCCAAAGATGTGGTGTTTCCCAGGGAACAGGGCAAAGCCCACGTTGTGCAGGACAGCCGCTGCCTCAAGCAGCGCGCGTCGCTGGCGTGACAAGCCATGAACCTTGGCCGTCACATCAAAGAGGGTCAACGCTAGTTCAGCCACGTGCCGGGCGTGGGCCATATCCACATCGTACCGCTGGCACAGCTCCTCAATGGTGACCTCCGGGCGCTCCGCCCCAGCCGTTGACATTCTCTCACGCCCAGCCACCTCCTGGACAGCTGATGCCCCGGAATGCACACCCGCAACTGGCTCCCTGCCAGAAGCTACCTCACGAACAGTCTCAGCAGGTCGCGACCTGCTCAGCGCCTCAGCGGGGAAGATTGCCATCCGGTGCTCCCTGAACACCCGCAACCAGTGGTATACCCAACCAACGGACAAGCCGATCCTAGGTGCGATTTCCTTGGCACCCAGTCCGCGACCCCACAGCATCAGCAGACGCGCCCGTCGAGCCAGGGCTGGCCTGCCTCGTTCGGCAATCGATTCCAGTGTGGACTGCTCCTGATCTGTGAGACGCTTTTTCATGTGCCTCCTGGTTCACTCCAGCAACAAGTGGTCGTCGACGGAGTTGGACAAGCCCAGAACAGAGTGCACAAAGCACAAGGGCGGCCTCCGCCTGGGTCCCTCTAGCGTCTTGACCCTTGTCCACTTCGGAGACGAGAATCCCGCTGGGTTCTAGGGCAGAAGCTCCGGCTCCCACGTCTCCGCGTACTCGGGTTTTTCACCGCTGAGGATCGCTGCAAAGGCGACGAGTGCCCTGTGTGCGTCACCGACCGGATAGTAGAACGCATCCCAGTTCTCGCTGTCCTCCCCGTCGTGATTGGGGATGACATAGTCGAAATGCCAGGCCAGTTTCATTTCACGGTAGGCACTACCTGCTCGCCGCTCGATATTCTCCAGGTCCTTCAAGGAGAGGAGCCCTTTCTGCTTCCGAGTGCGCCGCAGAAGCTTGCGGCGCATCACATCCGTAATCAAGTCCGGCAGTGATACCCGTCTTGCAGGGTCTTTCAGGTAGAGCACCTCTTCCTTAGACAGAGGCGAGAGAAAGACACTCAGCTTGGGAACCTGAGCCAAAGCGGGGGACTTGAGCACCTCCATGGGCACAAAGGGATTACCCTCAAAGAAGGCGTCCTTCTCTCCGCTCAGAACCGCCTTCAGGTCCTGCACGTCAAGGCCTTGCAGATCACCCCGCACGTTGAGTACGATGAACTGGTCCTGGCCGCTCAGGGCCTCAATCTCCACGCGGGGGCGAAAATGGTAGTCGACACCATCCTGCTCGCCGGGCCGAGGGGCTCGGCTATTGAACAGGATCAGCTTGTCGAGTTTGGATTCAAGAGCAGGATAGAACCTTTTCAGAGCACTGTGCAAGGGCCCCTTGCCTACGCACGATGGCCCAGACAGCATCACAAAGCGGCCCATGATGTCCTCCTCATTCAGGGGTCACTTCAGGCATAGCCATCCAGCCGGCGATCCGCCGCTCATTCTGGCCCGCCTGGCATGCGATGCCACCCCGCCACTCGATCAGGCCACCAGCGGAAAGCAGCTCCGCAACGGCCGCTCCGGAATTCCCACGGCAGCAGCAGGCTCAACGTCAGCCCCGCATTGCACAGTCCTGCCATGGCCAAGTTGAGCAACACTTGGGGAGTGCCTTCGGCCACCTCGTAGAACCCGAAGCTGACATTGGTGCCTCAACCCAGTGGGGGCTCAGTGCTGCCGGAAGGAGAAAAGGCGGCAGCAAGACGTGCAACATCAGCCCGCAAGGGTGGGACCTGCTGTCCAGACTACCGGGCGGGCGAACCAACTCGAGAGCTATAGCTTGATATCGAGTCTTTCCTTGGTTGGGCCTTCCGTGGGTCGGGCAACTCCAGCCACAGGGAGCCCTTCAGTGTCCTGCATCCAGAGGGAGAATCTGCACCCAATGAAGCGAATTATGACCGGCGCCCGGTCAGCGCGATGACAACCAACTCAGCGACCTCGACTCTTGCTGTGCGGCTACTTCGCGCGCTTTGCGTCCTTCTTCCCCTCCTTCGGATGCTTGGGGGGCTTCATGTCTTTGACAACCTCTTGGATGCCAGCTTGCAGATCCTGAAAGACGTCGTGGATGCCGCGATTGGCATCGATGCGCACAAATCCGAACTCACCGGCCATAGCATCAAACTGCGCCAGCAGCCGGGTCTGATAATCGACAAAGCTCTCGTAGTAGTCGGGCGCTCGCAAAAAGTCCATGCCAGATTCCCAGTGGTCAAAGCCGCGGGCGTTCAGAACCCGGGGAACTAGATGAGACACGTCAGCTTGCAGATAGAAGACAGCATCAGGTATCAGGGCGAAACCGAACAGATTGCGCACCCAGACTGGATCCACTCCCCGCACCTGAGCACGCGCGATCATGGAGTAGATGTAGCGGTCAGTTAGCACCACAAAGCTGGCCCGCAGGGCGGGAATGATTAGCCTCTCCAGGCGGTCCACAAAATCAGTAGCATACAGCAGGTTCATTGTGATATTGCCCAGTGTGTGTCCGCGCATGGCCCGCCTGAGGCCCCTTCCCGCCAGTTTGCCGCGCTTGAGGCCTGTTGCCCCCACGGCATACCCCTCCTTCTCCAGCCATTCGCGCAGGAGGGAGATTTGAGTGGAGCGTCCGACCCCGTCCGTTCCTTCCAACACCACCAGTCTGCCAGGCAGCCGCTTCTTCTTAAAGCCCGGCAGGCCATGACCGTAGAAGCTCACTTCCGTCATGGCTCACCTCCTGGACCCACAATCTCGTCCAGGTAGCGACCCTCCAGGGCCTCGGTGGCCAGTACCTCTCGCCATCCCCTCCGCTCAGCGAGCAACGCGCCGCTCAAATGCGGCTGCACGATCTCACGTACTTGGTCGTGCTGCGCTAGGAGTGGCAACGCGGCATCGATCACCCTGAGTTCGAACTCGGCGATCATCTTCTCGTATTGCTCTAGAATGCGGCTTTGAAACAGCTTGTAGCTCTCCTGCGGATCCTTGCTGAGGCCAAGATCCATCCCTGCCTCGTAGTACTTTAGTTCGGGCCTCCCGCTTGAGATCCTGGTGAGCGATTCATCCATCGTGACACGGAAGTAAAAGGCCTCCGTCGGCTGGATCGCGAAGGAATAGACCTGGCGCACCCAATCCGGATGAACTCCGCGGGCCGCGTCTCGGGCGAACGCCGTGTAGACGTAACGATCGGCGAGGACGATAGCACCTCCTTTGAGCGCCGGCAGCATCTGCCTCTCCATCCGATCGGCAAAATCCGCGGCATGGATGAAACTGAAAGAGGTGGGGGTCAGAAGCTGCTTCTTCTTGCCACGTCTGGTGATGGTGCGGACAATCGGTGACGAGTTCCACTCGCTGAAGGCGACACAGTAACCCTGTCCAACAAGCCATTTGCGCAACATGTCGAGCTGCGTGCTCTTGCCAGAACCATCAATACCTTCAACAATGAAAAGCTTGCCTGGTAGGGCGCGGCCATCAGCTAGCCAGGCCATGGCATCCCTCCTGAATCGATCACCCGCCTCGGGTGCCTGAGACGGGAGGCTAAAGGTGGAATTCTGACGGATTATACCATACTGACCTGCTCGCGCAAACCGGTTCCGCCGTCCCTGTGGTCCACAAGTCAGGTAATCGCGCCGTTCAGGATGCCAGGCCGCTTAGAGTCTGCAGCGACGAATGACACCAACGTTGAAGCGCTGTTTGACCGCCTGACTGCGAACGAGCCGCCTTCGCGACAGTTGTGCGGACCCATTGAAAAGTCCTGACGGAAAAGCCGTCGTGTCCCATTCACCGTGAGCAAAGCCTGCACATGTCGGGTGCGGCCCAGACCTCTTGCTTTTCACCTCGATGTCCACTAAGATTGCCTCGTCGAATGGGGTGGCTTGTTGCCATGGTGTCCCCCGCCTGTCAGGTCCGAAGCACTCCCAGGTCCGGAAAGACTCGGACATGAACGCCTCAGCTACTGAAGCGCAACTGAATCGGGTGCTGAGCCGCTATCGCCTGGGCAGACTCAGGGCTGCCTGGCGGCCAGCCCATGGCTTTGTCAATGACAACTGGATCGTCCAGACGAGTGCCGGGCGCTGTTTTGTGAAGCACCGCCATCCGAGCCTGGCTGAGCCCGCGTTCATCGCTGCCCAGCATGCCCTGACCCGCTGGCTTCGCAGGCACGGCTTTCCAGCCCCTGCCCTGCTCCCCACTGTCGACGGTGAGACGCTGTTGATCCTGGGCAGGGAATGCTATGAGGTGCAGGAGTACATTGAGGGCTCGGACTATGACCACGGCCGCGCCGCGCATCTGGAAGAGGCCGCTGCAACACTGGGGCGCCACCATGCCCTGGTGCGAGGCTTCGCGCCCGCAGTGTTGTGCCGCCCCGCCGAGCTGTATCATCCCCGCCTGTTGAGAACCAATCTGACCAGGCTGGCCGAGACCTGGCAGTTGGACGACGATACCGGTTTGGCCAGGCTCCGCTCCAAGCTGGGAGCCGAGGCGAGCGACCTGGCGAAGCGTTTTGCCACGCACGGCAACCTGCGTGAGCTGCTCATCCATGGCGACTACTACGCCGACCACCTGTTGTTTGACGACGATCGGATCGTTGGCGTCGTCGACTATGACAAGGCCTGCTGGCAACCGCGTGTTGTCGAGCTGGCGGAGGCGCTAATCTACTTCGCCTCACCCAGGCCCGGGGATCTGAGGCATCTGGTCTATCCGGGCGTACTGCAGTGGAAACCCTTTACTGAGTTCCTGCAGGCCTATGCGCGTGTTACAGTCCCAGACGAGAGCGAGGTGCAGGTTCTGCCAGACTATATCCGCTGCGTCTGGCTACAGGCTTCAGTGCAACGCTTGTCGCAAGAGGGACGCCGCCCGACGCCGGAATCGGAAGCTCTGGAAGAGATGCTCAGATTAGCCGGCTGGGCACGTGCCAATGCAGCAACGATGATCGAAATCTGCCATTCCGCAATTGGCTGACCGAACGCTCGGCGCTACCGGGTGCATGGATCAAAACCTGCTAGGAGAGGCAATCATGATCAAAGCCGTCATCTTCGACTTTGGGCGGGTCATCTCCGCTCCGAAACCACCGTCCCTGTTCCGAAGGTACGAAGACGACCTGGGTCTGGCACCGGGTATGATCAACCCCATCATGTTCGGCAGCCAAGCCTGGCAGGATGTGCTGGTCGGGCACATTACCTTCGACGAGTACTGGCGCCGGGTAGGGCCTCTGCTGGGGCTGCACACAGCAGAGGCTATCGCGGCTTTTCGTCGTCGATACGGTCAGGACGAAGCGATCAACCAGCCTGTCGTGGATATCATCCAGCGGCTGCACAGCCAATACAAGCTGGCCGTGCTTTCGAATTCTCCACCCAACCTGTCCGAATGGCTGGCCGACTGGGGCCTCCTGGGATGGTTCGAGGTTGTTGTCTGTTCTGGTGACGAAGGAGTGGTCAAGCCAGACCCAACGATCTTTCACCTGGTGCTGACAAAGCTGGGTGTCGCGCCCGCGGAAGCCGCCTTTGTGGACGATACCGTGGGGCATGTTCAGGCGGCACGGGAACTTGGCCTGCATGGCCTACGCTACACCACGGCGCAGGCACTGGAAGCTGAGCTGGATCAACTTCTGGCGCCACAGGGCGGACTCGGCGGAGAGGCTTCCTGATGGCGGGAAACCGCGCACGAGCTGGCCTGCAGACTGACTGCATGTGAGGGAATCTTTCATGACACCAACTCTTGTGCCTCCTTGGCTGGAATGGGCCCGCGAGATCCAGGCGCTCAGCCAGAGCGGTCTCACCTACTGCAACTCCCATTACGACGCCCAACGCTATCAGCGCCTCATGGAAATCGCAGCGGAGATCGTCCAAGCTCACACCGGACTGCCGGCAGGGCCACTGCTGGAGAGCTTTTCGGAGCAGACCGGCTACGCTACTCCGAAGGTCGACGTGCGGGGGGCGGTGATTCGAGATGGGAAGATACTGCTGGTTCAGGAGCGCCGCGATCAGCGCTGGTGCATGCCTGGCGGGTGGGCTGACGTTGGAGAGCTCCCTTCGGAGGCGGTGGCACGCGAAGTGTGGGAGGAGAGCGGCTTCCAGGTCCAGGCCCAGAAGGTCATTGGTGTCTACGATGCCAACCGAAGCGGCATTCCGCTCGAGTTCTATCACGCCTACAAGATCGTGTTTCTGTGTGACCTGCTTGGCGGCGAGGCTCGACCGGATGACGAAACAATGGCGGCTGGCTTTTTCCCCTTTGATAGAGTGCCTCCGCTTTCCAGTGAACGCACCAATGAGCTGCACCTGAACGAGGTGGCCGCTCATCTGAAGGATTCCCGTCGTCCAGCTGCTTTTGACTAGCTCGTAGAGCTTCAAGCCCTCCCTGCTGCAGCGGGCCAGCGGAGGGCGCGGAGGCTGTTGGCCTCAGCGAGGGGGCGGATAGTACAGCCATCATAAGCAGAAGCAGCTCAGAATCGACGGTTGAGCCGGCCATTGTTGCTGGTGTGGTGCTGGCTGTCCGTGTCTGTGACAAGCCAACCGGCGCCTCGGTGACCTCTGGCGCTACCGACACTCTCGCTCAAGCGCGGCGACACGTTGATCGTCTGCCTCGCCAGCAACCCATCCGCGGGCTAGCACCCGGAATCTGCCCCTGGACCCACCGTCCTGGAGCGAGGGCGGGATCCAGAGTTCGCCGCCTAGAAGGCGGCGGTGCCAGGTAGTGCCCCGCGACACAGAGACTGCGGGGCGTTGCTTTGTCCGTTCCGGCCAGTCATGCTATCATTGAGTGGCAGCCGACATGGCATCTTGCCACGACGTCTGGTGCCAGCCTGAAGGGCGCATGTCGCCGACTCGATTGCCAGGCTCTGCCTTGTGGATTCTGTGCACAACAACCACCTTTCGAGGAGGATATCACATGAATGTCTCAAGAACGGTTTGCCGTTCATTGCTGGTTTTGCTGC
>JBFEPU010000105.1:0-9038 GCA_041549915.1 Anaerolineae bacterium
ACCCTGTCTACCTTGAGGCTGGAAGCGTGCCCTGCAATCTCGATCGCCGCCCGACTCGCCACGACTTCGGGCTGTGCCTCGTCCCCCTTTTCCACGCTGGCCAGTACCAGCAGGGCATCCTGTGCCGTGGTTTCGGGATTGTCATACTCCTCCACGACCGACGAACGCCCGCGTTCGGTGATGCGGCATCTGAAATAATCCAGATGCCATGCCAAAAAGCGCATGAGCCCCCTCTCCAGGCGGCACACAGCCTTAGGTGCCGCTCTAGGCGTGAGGCCAGAAGCCGGGGCTGTCAGAGACCCGGCGCTGTCACGCACGTCCTGCGGTCTGCTGCTCCCGTCTCTGTAGCCCCCACCCCAGCACCGCGACAGCGACGAAGTATCCAAGGTAGGTCACGACCTCCAACAACGACGGATTGCCGTTGTAGCCGAAGAGCGCCTGGAGCAAGCTCCCCACGGTACTATCCTCGTTCAGGATACGGTTCACATCCCACACATGCTCGACAATAGTCGGAACGAGCGCCGCCTCCTGCAGCTCATGCACACCGTGCGCAGCCAAACCCGCGGCAAAAAGGATTAGCAGGACGCTGGTCACACGAAAAAAGGTCCGTACGTCCAGACGCCTGCCAGCGGCAAACAGCAGCCAGCCAAGGGCAATGGCAATGACGAGACCAAGGGCACCGCCGACCAAGGTCTCAACACCGGTCGCACTGAACGAGGCGGCCGTGAGAAAGAGGACGGTCTCAATACCCTCGCGAACCACCGCGACGAAGGCGAGGCTGAACAGCGCCCAAGAATTTCTGGTGGTGACAGCCTGGTGCACGTCACGCTCCAGCTCAGCCTGGACTTGACGCCCTTGGCGCTGCATCCAGAAGATCATCCAGGTCAGCACCCCAGCTGCCAGCAGCATGGCGACGCCCTCGAATATCTCTTCGCCCTGGCCCTCAAAGGCCAGCCCAAGGGCATTCAGTGCCAGAGCAGCTATGACACTGACGATGATGGCCGCAAGCACGCCTGCCCACACTGGTTTGCTGCGTTCAGACTGCCCCATCTTCCGCAGCACGCCCAACACGATGCCCACGATAAGGGCAGCCTCCAGCCCCTCGCGGAGTGTGATCAAAAGAGAAGCAATCATAACCTGTCTCCATTTCGAATGAGTTCACAGAATGGGTGGCGCATCATCAGTTGGCGATGCGCCACTTGATGACACGGAGCGACATCACAACGTGACTGCAGCACACAGCCCAATGTCCCAAATCCTCTCAGCTCTGCGACCCGGGCCGGATGTGAGCCCGCCGCAGCAGGTTGGCGTTGGCCACCACAGTGACCGAAGAGGTCGCCATCGCGGCTTCTGCCAACACCGGGTGCATCCAGCCGACGATGGATAGAGGGATCATGATCACGTTGTAGAAAAAGGCCCAAAACAGGTTCTGCCTGATCTTGCGGAAGGTCGCCCGGCTGAGCTTGACTGCGCTCACCACCCCGGACAGTTCCCCGCGGACCAGCGTCACATCGCTGGCCTCGATTGCGATGTCCGTTCCTGTACCGATGGCGATGCCCACGTTAGCCTGCTTAAGCGCTGGCGCGTCGTTGATGCCGTCACCAACCATGGCCACCAAGCCAAACTCTTCCTGCAGCTTCTGGATCTCTGCCACCTTGCCATCGGGCAGGACTTGGGCCAGCACGTGGTCGATGCCCACCCGATCAGCTATGACCTCGGCCGTTCGCCGATTGTCACCCGTGATCATCGCTGTCTGCAGGCCCATCTCGCGCAGCTCGCGGATGGCAGCGACCGAATCCTCTTTCAGCGTATCCGCCACGGCAACCAAGCCGACCGCAGCCGGCTGCCCGTCGTTTGCGACGGCTACGTACATCACTGTCTTGGCACCGCCCTCCAGGGTCTCGGCCTGCGGGACCAGCGATGCGATATCCACACCATTCTCCTGCATGAGTCGCCGCGAGCCTACCAGCACACGCTGGCCGTTGACGCTGGCGACGACGCCCTTGCCACGCAACGCCTGGAACTCTTTGGGCTCCGCCAGAACGAGCCCCTTGGATTGTGCCCGTTCAACGATGGCCCGGCCGAGCGGATGCTCACTCCCGCGCTCCGCGGCGCCTGCAATCTCCAGCACGTCTCGCTCCTGGGAGCCATTGGCACTCACCACGTCTGTCACCTCTGGCCTGCCCTTGGTGATGGTGCCGGTCTTGTCAAAGACCACCACTTTCACGTCCTTGAGCGTTTGGATCGCTTCTCCAGAGCGGATGAGGATGCCGTTCTCAGCCCCGATGCCGCTGCCCACCATCAAGGCTGTGGGAGTGGCGAGCCCCAAAGCGCACGGGCAGGCGATAACCAGCACAGCAACAGTGGAGACGATGGCCAGGGTGACCACCGACAGATCAGGATTCACCCACGGCAAAAAGTCCCCACGCATCAGCAGAGAGCGCATCACGCCTGGCGCAGCGATCCATGCCAGGAGTGTGAGCAGAGCGATGCCCATGACAATGGGCACAAAGACCGCCGTCACCCGGTCGGCAAAGGCCTGAATCGGCACCTTCGAGCCCTGCGCTTCTTCTACCAGCTTGATGACCTGGGCCAGGAAAGTATCCTTACCCACCCGCGTCGCCTTGACCTTGAGAAGCCCTTCCTGGTTCACCGTTGCACCAATTGCCTCATCGCCAGGTGCTTTGTTGACCGGCATGGACTCGCCGGTGGCCATCGACTCATCTACAGCGCTCTGGCCTTCGATCACTACTCCGTCCGTGGGGATCTTCTCGCCGGGACGGACGATCATGACGTCATCGACGGCTACGCGTTCGATGGGCACCTCTAACTCGTCCCCTCCCACGAGAATGCGCGCTGTCTTTGCGCCCAGCTCCAGAAGCTTGCGGATGGCCTGCGAGGCACGGCCTTTGGCTGTCTCTTCCACGTAGCGCCCAGTCAGGTGAAAGGCCATGATCATGGCCGAGACTCCAGCATAGTTGGCCACGGGGAAGAAGAACGAGGCTGGCCCGGTGAGGAATGACACACCGGTGCCCAGGGTGATCAGCGTGTCCATGTTGGCAAAGCCATGTCGGGCAGCACGAAGGCCGCTGCTGAAAGTCCGGCGGCCCACCCAAAACAGCACCGGCAGCGCCAGCACAATCATGCCCAGATTGAAGATCACCGGGTTGGGCCACATGACGCCAAACAGCATCTCAGGCAGCATCCACAACACAAGCGGAGCAGTAAAGGCCCACGCCACCTGCATCCGGAAACGAGCCTGGGACATCTTGCGCTCGGCCTCGTCGACTTGCTCCTGACGCTCTTCGGCCCCCGCTTCCAGCACCTCGTACCCCGCATCCGCGACAGCCCGACGAAAGTCCTCAATGCCCACGATTCCGGGCACGTACTCCACCAGCGCCCGCTCCGTGGCGAGGTTGACGCTGACGCTGACTACGCCATCTAGCTCCCTGAGTGCCTCCTCCACATGAGCCACGCACGACGCACAGGTCATTCCCCCAATGGGCAGGATCACCTTCTCCGTGCCCACCTCATAGCCCGCATCGCGCACGGCAGCAACCATTTGTCCAAGCCCCACCTCTGTGTCGGCCAAGGCGACGCTGGCTCGTTCGGTGGCGAGGTTCACATTGGCCTCGCTCACTCCTTCTATCTCTTTCAAAGCCTTTTCCACGTGAGCGACGCACGAAGCACACGTCATCCCGCGGATCGGCAGTGTCATCTGTTTTGTCATATTGTTCCCTTCTTCAGGATTCTTTCCTCGCAGCCAGAGCCGCTAGATAAACAGGGAGACCGTCGACTCACGCGCATCCTGGATGAACGTCCCGACGCCACAGTACTCGCCGATCAGATCCTCGCGCAGATCCTCCTGCTTGATGCCCATGATATCCATCGTCATGTCGCAGGCCATCACCTTGCCGCCCAGCTCGAGAAAATCCTGCATCATCTGTTCAAGCGAACGGACGTTCGCTTTCTTCATGCGCGACTCGATCATCATCTTGCCTAGACCCAGCATATGCATCTTGGACAGCGGTCCCTTGTCCAAGCCAGCCGCCGGCATGGCCCATGACGCATCCTTGCGGAGGCGCTGTAGCCCCCAGAAGGTAAAGAAGATCGACGCTTCCATGCCCATTGCCAGCGCTCCGTTAGCAATGATCAACGCGCTGTAAAGCTTGTCCATATCGCCACTATGCAGAACGATGGTAACCTTCTCTGGCTTCTTCTTATTCTCATTCATTTCCACACCTCCAAACTCCGGGGTTTGCCGTGCCGGCAGCCGTTCAACACGGCAGGTTCATTCCCAAGAGCATTGTCATCCACTCACGCTGCAACACGAGCTATCCTCGGGGTCGCACGAGACCTTGTCCGCTCCAACCACAGCCGCGCGTATCAATGCAGCTGCGCACCCCACTCCACTGTCCACCCTTATCGCGCCGGTCGGGCAGTTCAGCTGGCAAGCACCGCACTCGATGCACGCGTCGGGATTCACGGCAAGGGCCG
Source organism: Anaerolineae bacterium (assembly GCA_041549915.1). GTDB lineage: Bacteria > Chloroflexota > Anaerolineae > UBA2200 > UBA2200 > JBFEPU01. The sequence goes on from JBFEPU010000105.1 coordinate 4,498, forward strand.
TGTGGTCCGTCTGTTCAAACACGCCATGCGGGCAGACAATGCTGCACATTCCGCAGCCTGTGCACAGCTCGATGTCATACTCCAGTGTGTTGATCGGTGACAGTCCAGTCACTACGCCACTCCCAGTCGCGGCGTTGCCAAGAGAACCACAATCGCAAGCGCCCCGAGGGCGAACAGAGTGGCCATAACGGGCACATAAGCCTTCATCTCGCGCTTCACCCCGCTCTTCGAAGTGATAGGGGTCGAGCCCGTAAAGTTGAGAGCTAGATATGCAGTCACTGGTGGCATAGCCAGCAAATACGTCGCCGCCCACCCGGCGCGCATCGCGGGTGACAGGTCCACCGCGTTATAGAGCGCTGCCAGCGCAAATGGCAGTGCCGCCACGGAACCGAGTATGAACCCTTTGCTGCCAAAATCGGTTGTCGGCAGCCATGGAAGCAGGATCGGGAGGATAACGACCCCCGCCAGCACAGAGACCGTCGCCCCCAAAGCCGCCAGACGACCCGCTAGCAGAAAGAGAACTAGAGCTGCGAAGAACGTCGGCAGCAATGCGTGAACGAGCTCCACCGGGATCAGCACCAGCCTTTCGCGCAAATTGAAAGTGACCCGGCGCATCTCCGTGGTCGCCCGGCCTGCCTTCAGGTACTGCGGCAAGTCTTCCGCTCGCACCGGACCGTACTCCACCTTGAATCCGCTGCGCTTCTTTACATGATGCGCGGCAACCCCAGCGGCGCCCAACTGGGGCAGGATCAACACACGGTGATCGACAATGCCGCCCAGATCCGTGGCTCCGATCTGACGCACCAATTCGGCGGTGCCGAAGGTGCCTTTTCCTGCCGCGCACCATACATTGATACCTTTGGTATCCAGCACCAGGATGTAGCCATCCATGCCGCGCAGCGCCTCCCGCAGTGCATCGAAACTCAGCGTGTAGTTGGCAGTGACAAAGACCGGCGAATCGGCAGTGGGAGTTCCCAGGGCGTACAAGCCTGGTTCCACTCGATGCCCACTGCGATTGACAGCCCAACGCGCCAGGAAGTGATCCCAACGGTTCGCCAGACTTGGGTTGCTGGTAGCGATGCGGACGCCGTGTGCCGCAGAGGTGTGTTCAGTGACCAAGGCGGGCTCCTGACTCACAATTCTTGCAGAATCCGCGTGGCCAGAAAACGCGCCACATCCTCTCTCTTGAAAGGCCAGGCATATAGAATCGGCACGTACATGTGACTTTTCTGCACGCGGTCGATGGCAGCAGGTATATCGTCTTGGGCGTGCTCGCCTCCTGGCGTAAGCATGGGTGTGATCACGACCAGTTTCTGCGCACCATCGTCAATGGCCTGCAGCATGGCTTCCTCAAGGCTCGGTGAACAGAACTCGTTAAAACCGACGACCACAGGCAGGCCAGCAGCTTCGCTCAGCTCTGCCCCCATGGCGATTGAGTTCACGTAAAACGGATCATTCTCCTCAGTTCGAGGCCAGGCCCGCATTCTCGCTTCGAGCTCCGCCTCACGCTGCTTCAGTGCAGCACGCTCCTCCACACCGGCTCGCTCTGCTCGTCCGTGCAGCTGGAACCATTCAGCCAGCTCACCAGGCGGAAAGTCCTTCGGCGGCGCGCCGTGCATGGCCAACACTACAACCGCCCTGACAGTCCTACTTCCGGATGAAGATTGTCCAGTCATCGTCAGCGCCTTCCACGCTGAGCAACTCTGCCCGAAGCGCGTCCACTGCCATGGGGATCTCCTTCTTCGACGCTGGATGCGTGCCCACAACTTCGATGACGTCTCCGGGGTGAGCACGTCGCAGTGCCTTGCGCACTTCAACCAGCGGCACTGGGCAGGTTTCGCCACGGCAGTCCACCATGATGTCTGCCCCAGTTACGGGGCAAGTTGCCTCTCTGGTATCTACCTTGATCTCACGCATAGTTACACCTCACCCTGTGAACTCTACGATCACCTTGTCCACATCCCACAAGGGTTGGATCTTCTCGTTGATCTCGTCGCGGATGTTGCTCGCGAACTGATGGTCAGCGGGCAAGTCGATCACCACGCGAACCGTGCCCTCTGCCAGCTCGATGTCCTTCACCACTTTGGTCCGCACCAAGTCCAGGCCGACCAGAGGGTTCATCACGCGCTTTAGGCGCTTGCGCACCACTTCAACAGTGGTCGGCTCTCGCTCGGTCACCAGACCGTGGCGCTCTTCATAGTTCTGAATGGCAGCACGCAGCCCATCCACGGCCAGCACAGAACAGTGGGTCTTGATGGGTGGCAACCCCCCCAGCTCCTCCGAAGCCTGTTTCCAAGTAATCTGCTTGGCCTCTTCCAACGTCCTTCCCTTTGCCATCTCGGTAATGATGGAACCTGTGGCGATGTTGGAGGCACATCCATAGGACTCGAACTTGATGTCATCGATGGTCTGCTTTTCTTCATCCACCTGCAGATAGACGGCAACCATGTCGCCACACGCCGGGCTGCCCTCGACCGCTTTGGCGTCAGGCTTCTCTAGCCGGCCCACATTGCGCGGGTTGCGGAAATGCTCCATAACCTTCTCACTGTAAGGTAACGGCATTGTGCTTACCTCCTCACCTCATTCATGAAAACACGACTGGATGACTGCCGATGATCACATTCAAGGTAGCGACTTTAGCCGCCGCGACGGGAAATGTGCGACCAAAGTCGCTACGTTCAACCTACTCCCCAGACAGTCCCAGGCCTCTAGTTCTTACCTCGCTGGCCCAGTGCACGGTCCATCATAACCAACGCCTGGCCCTTTTCACCCACCATCTTCAAGGTTGCCACAATCTGCTCGGCGTTCTTCTCTTCCTCGACCTGCTCCTCGATGAACCACTGCAGCATGGCCTGCGCTGGATAGTCATTCCCTTCCAGTGCCAGCTCGTAGAGCTTGTTGATTAGACCGGTCACCTTTCGCTCATGCTCCAGGGTATCCTCAAACACCGCAAGCGGCGAATCCCAGTCCATGGGCGGTTGATCAATTGCCTTCAGCGTAACACGCGACCCTCGATCATATAAATAGTCGAAGAACTTGAGTGCGTGTTCTTGCTCTTCTGCAGCCTGCAAACGCATCCAGCGCGCGAATCCCGGCAGATTGCCGGCCTCAAAGTACGCCGACATGGCAAGGTACAGGTACCCAGAGTATAGCTCGTTCTTGATCTGCTCATTGATCGCATCTTGAAGTTTCTTGCTCAACATCCTTCACTCCCCACAGTTATGTCGTATTTTGTCCCGTACGTCCGCCGGCTTTCTGCAGAAGTACGATTGACCGTACAGCAGGCATCACTTCTCGCAAAGGCCACAGCTGCCACCACGCTACTCTTTGCCCAGCGGGCTGATCTCTCGCAGCCGAGCGATGACATCAGTGATGGCCTCCGTCACCGCATCCACGTCCTCGGTCTTGTTGAAGCGCCCGAAGGAAAAGCGCACCGAGCCATGGGCTCGCTCGTGGTCGCCGCCGATGCCCAGAATGACATGACTTGCTTCCAGAGAACGGCTAAAGCAGGCCGATCCGGTGCTGACCGCGAAACCGCGCATGTCCAGATGCAACAGCACCGATTCCCCTTCGACAAAGCGGAAGGAGATGTTTGCATTGTGCGGCAGGCGCAGCGTCGGATGTCCATTCAGCCGCGAGTGCGGCACCTGCAGCAGCTTGTCAATCAGACGGTCGCGCATCCCCTGCAAGCGCGCCGTCTCCTCCGGCGTCACCAGCTCCACGGCTTTGGCAAAGCCCACCGCTCCAGGGATGTTCTCCTCGCCAGCGCGCAGGTTGAACTCCTGAAAACCACCATCCATCCACTTGCCCAGAGGTGTCTCCTGGCGTACGTAGAGTGCGCCGATTCCCTTGGGGCCGTGGGTCAGATGAGCCGTTATGGTCATCAGGTCAACCGGTACCTGCTGCACGTCCAGCGGCACCCTCGGCCAGCTGTGCGTTGCGTCGGTGTGGAACAGCACCCCGCGCTCCTTACTGATGCTAGCGATGGCAGCCACGTCTTGCAGTGTGCCAATCTCCTGGTTGGCAGCCTGGATAGAAACCAGGATCGTCTCAGGGGAGATTGCAGCGCGCAGCTGGTCCAGGTCCACCCGCCCGAGGTCATCGACATCGAGGTACGTCACTTCGAAACCTTGCTTCTCCAGCGCTCGGGCACTGTACAGCACGGGGAAATCCTCGATGCGAGAGGTGATGATGTGCTTCCCATTCTTCTCACCCAGGGCCAGTGCCACGCCCTTCAGCGCCATGTTGCTCGATTCGGTGCTGCCCGAGGTAAAGACCAACTCCTCAGCCTGTGCCCCTAGCGCTGCGGCAATCTTCGCCCGCGCACCATCCAGGGCATCCTTCGCCTCGATGCCCGGCGAGTATCCGAACTGAGAAGTCGCCACTGCATACGTCTCGAGAAAATAGGTCTTCATCGCCTCCAGCACACGCTCATCGAGACGCGTCGCTGCGGCGTTGTCCAGGTAAACAAGCTCACCGAGCATCCAGTTTTCTCCCTCGTTAGTGGGTTTCTCCAGGCAGGGCAGAGACAGGCACATTAA
>JBFEPU010000106.1:0-8988 GCA_041549915.1 Anaerolineae bacterium
CACATATCCCGCAGTCTCACTTGGGTCGACCGAAGACCAATAGTAGGCGAGTCATCGACAGAGTCTGCCAAACGCAGATAGCCGTCGACGTTGCGCTCCGACGCAAGGATCAACATACGCTCTCGCAAGCGGTCCGTAACACTGGCCACCTGCTCAGGTGTGTACTCCCACGTCCCGGACCAGATAACCAGCGGTCGATCAAAGAGGAGAAAGGGCTCTTGGTCGGCGTAGTGCTCGCCGAACCACTCCAGATCCTGAGCAACGCGTTCGATCGCGAGGGGCTCGCGATCGAAATCCAAGCCCTGATAGATCAGCGACAGCGCAAATCCTTGGCTCGATGCGATGTCTGTCAAACGCTTCAACCGGCGGTTGAGCTTCTCGGTGCTCTTCCAGCTCACGATAAAGCCCGCGATCCCGGCTTGCTGCGCCCAAGTCACGTGCTGCCGCATGACCTCAGTATCGTCGCTGGAGTAGTGACCCAGTAGCGGGTAGTCGGTTTTGGCCCGATCCCACGACTGCTCGTCAAACCAGATGTAGTAGTAGGCAAGGAGGAGAACTGGCTCCTGCGCCCGGGTCATGGCTCGGCACAGGACACCCACGGCCATGCTTGCCACCAGCAAAAGCGCCAGCAGCCTGATTGACTTGCTCGCTCGGGGCCAGCGGGGGTGGCGGGACGCCACACTACGCCTTCGGTTGCCCATATCGCTCGTCTGCCTGCGAATCAACCACCCTACCCCCTTGCCTCCCCCATCCGCTCACGCTGGCCCGGCCAGGACCGTCCGGGCGGTGCCTTGACGCGCTTGGCGCGACCCACCCCTGCTTTCGCCACTCACCCCTGGGAACGCATCAGACTCGCCACTCTGGCGCGCATGGCGGACCGCAGTCCTGGCCGACCGAGCAGTAGTGGCAGCAGCGCGAACGCCAAGAGACCCAAGGACAGTGCGGCGATGTCCAAGTAGCTGACCACCAACAGACTCACCGTCTGATCGCGCGACAGCGCCATGGGGACCCACAGGGGGATGCCCGGTGCACCGTCAACGCGGATTCGATAGACGCCCCGAGCCAGCGAATCAACCACCGCCTCCCCATTGTTCCCAAGTGGCAACTGGCTCGTGTCGCCATGTGGACTTTCGAGTAGCAGCCGTTCGCCAATTGGGAATCCGAACAGCGCATCGCGCGCTATGAATCGAGCCGAATACACCAGCAGCTCCAGTCTCTGCTGCCGACCCTGCCTGGGACGGACCCGCTGCTGTGCCCGGTTCACGACGTTAGAACCGTCCAGAATCACGGATTCAACCGTGTAGCCAAGCTCGACGGGGTCCAATCCTCTGACCCGCTCCACCACAGCTGCTGCTGGGAGCCAAACGGACTCGAAAGCACTGAGCGTATGGCGCGAACCCGCGCTGCTCAAGAGCGTCACCGACTCGACGCGCTCTGCATCCACAGCTCGGCCCTTGGGATCCACGAAGGTCAGATCCACGGGACAGTGGAGCCCAAAGCCCGACTGTATGGGCCCCTCCGCAGGCACAATTAGTGGGACCTGCGGCGCGATGACGCCGTTTCCCCAGCGCTCGAACTCCGCCCGGCAGCCCTCATAGGCTACGTCCGCTGGCGGCGCCACCAGCGTGTAGGTCCCTGTCTGCGACACCTCAATCCGTGCGACGCCCTGCTGATCTGCCACCCCTGCGCACTCGCCGAGCTGGAAGGGCGCCCCCGCCAGGGCTGGTACAGTGTGGATCTGCACCTCAAACGGCTCTACCGCGAACGCCGTGGCGGCACCGGCGGGCGTCGTGACGCCCATGATCTCGGCCACTATGCCCAGGTACCGCGTGCCATGGCCTTCGCTGGGTTCGACAAACGTGTTCTCACTGAACTCGTTCCAGCTGATCAGCCCAATTGCATCCGGGGAAGAGTTGCGCGCAGCGGCCATCTGCCTTCTAAGTGTCTGGCCGTTCGCTCTGGGCACGACCTGCACCCCACCGATTGCGGTCCCGTCGTAGCCAGGCGCTGCTGGGGCGATCCACAAGCCTCCGTGTTCATGAACTGCCTGCCCCATGGAGATGAGCTTTCCCTCGTATCCGGGGTAGGTATCCGGATTGGCCGACGACCAGTAGTAGGCGTTGCCGTCTACTAGGTCCGCAAGTCGCGAATAGTCCTGGGCGCTCTTCTCTGTGCCGAGAATCAGGAGCCGGGTCGCTACCTGCTGCATTACGGTCGTGACATCTCGGCGCGAATACTCCCAGCTGCCATTCCACAGGACCACCGGCCGTTCGAACAGATCAAACACGGGGTGCTGACCGTACTTGTCTGCAAAGTTCGCGAGATCGTCCGCAACCCGCCCCACAGTGCGCGGGTTGCGTTCGTAGTCCAGCCCCTGATAGATGATGGCCAGCTTGAGGCCAGCCTCGTGAGAGGCCTGCATAAGCTGCTCCAGGCGAAAGTTCAAGGTATCCGTGCTCTTCCAGCTCACGATGAACCCGTCGATGCCCGCTGCCTTGGCCCACTCAGCGTGCCGCCGCATGACCTCGATGTCATCGCTGGAATACCGTCCCAGCAGCGGATAGTCCACCTTGGTCCCGCCCCACGATTCTGGACGATAGCGGATGTAGTAGTAGGCGAGCACAGGTGGGTCATCGAGCAGCGCACCTGGCCCCTGTGCGTCAGCGGCCGCTGGCAAGCACAGACAGAACGCCGCAACCCAGGCGAGCAGTACCAGGATGCTGATCCGGCGATGTCTCATGGCCCGCCTGCCCCCGTTGGACCTGAAAAAGGATGAACCGACCGGCGGTCAGTTTCGGGCGCCACGTGCGCTGCCCAAGCCAAGATCAGAGCAGCCAGTGCGACAGCCGCACCGTACGAAGCGTAGATCACTCCGCGGCGGGGCTCCTCTCGCTCCATGGACGAGAAGCGTTCCCAGGGGATGACTCGCGGCTCACGCGGGGGTCGTGCAAAGTCAAAGGCGCCGGCAATGCTGTTGGCTCGTGCGTCGCGCCTGGCAAGCGGTCTGAGGCCCCAGTTGTCCTCGATGAACCTGAGGATCGAGGCAAAGTCAAGTTCGGTGTGATCGACGTAGCCACGCCTGGCGTAGGGACTCACCAGCAACGCCGGCACCCGGAAACCGTATCCGGACCCGTCGATTTGGGGCGGAACGACATGGTCATACCACCCGCCCCAGTCGTCGTAGGTGAGCAGGAACGCCGACGCGTCCCAGGCTTCACTCTGCATCAAGGCCTGAATCATGCTCTTTGTCACCCTCTGTCCACCCTGGAGGTTGGAGGGCGGGTGCTCGCTGGCGCCCAAGGCCATCACATAGGACACTGCTGGAAGCGTACCGCGGCGCACGTCTTCGTAGAACTCTTCCATATCGACGATCCGGCTGGACAGTTTCGGGTCGTCGATGAAGCGATCCATGCTCAGGAGTGGCAGCCACTGCACTTGAGGCTCCAGCATCCCAGCGCTGCCCACGTTGCGGTAGTTCAAGCTGGGATCAAAGTTGCGGACATAGAACTTCCACTCAATGCCTTTCTCTTCAAGCCGATCAAAAATGGTGGGCCGGTCCGGGTAGGCGCGCGACGAGCCATCGCTCCCGCCGGCCGAGACCCCCGCCACCCAATACATGCGGTTGTCCACACTGCCACTATGCGCCGAACTGAAGAAGCGATCGAATAGCACATATTCATCGGCCAGGTTCCAGTAGTATGGCAGGTCGCGGTCGTCGTAGTAGCCCAAGGCGAGTGTCCCGTCCTGACCCTCGATCTCATGTGCGGATACAAAGCCATCCATACGCCCGCCGTTGTACTGGTGGATGAAGGTGTTGCGGCTGTGGCTAAGATCGGGGTACTGGTCCAGGTGAGACGGCTCCACGCACTCCGTACTGTGCGGATTGGCTGGTTCAATCGGCACACAGGTTTCGTGTGGCGTGCCATCGGCCCCGGGATAGGTGCCAAAGTAGTTGTCGAACGTGTGGTTCTGTTGCATCAGCACGACCAGGTGCCTGATCGGCGTGCGGGGTTCCACAGGCTGGGCAGCGGAGCCAGTCTCTGCTTCGCGCAGCGCCGTGCTGAGCACGACCGCACATACCAAGAGTTCGAAGCGTGGGCGAGTCATGGTCGCACCTGATAGACGATGATGAGCGGCCTGCTGATCACCTCACCGCCTGGAGTCGCAATGTCAATCGACTCAGTGTGAACCACCCGCCCGTGGTAGCGCTGGGCGTAGGTTCGCAGCTTCTGTGAAAAAAAGGCAGAGCGTGCTGCAGAGTAAGCATCCCACACCACGTACTGGATCTCCCCATTGCGAATCTGCAGGTCTGGGTTGTGTATGGGCTGGTAGGATGGGTTGCGGTGCAGCGGGTTGGGACTAACAGAAAGGCCGTACGCTTTGTGGTGTCCATAGAACTGCAGTATGTTGGCCATCGATGGGCCGATGGTCATTAGCGTGCCTCCTTGAGGCACATGGTCACGCACCCATACTCCCGCCTCGCGTCCCCCGGCCACGCCCCCCGACCCTGCCAGGAACACCGCGGTGGGCGCAGGCTCGACACGCGCCCAGCTGGCAACCAACAGCGAGACCGCCACCACAGGACCAGCGAGCGCCCACGCCGAGACCCAGCCAGGTCGGCCCTCAGCCGCGCCAACGCCAGCTTGCGGTGCCCAGCGAACCAACGTTCGAGCGCCGAGCACAGCCACCACTGGCGCCAGCGGCAGCAGGTACTGAAACCCCTTCACTGGCCACAACTGAAAGTACGCGACAGGTACTACGGCCCAGGCGAGCAACAACCTCTCCCGCCATGTGTTCTGAGCACGCAGCAGCCACAGTCCCAGCAGCGCCGCGGCGATGAGCAAGGGCCCGATAGCCTCGGGCACCGTGGTCAGGTAAAAGTCCCAATCGTGGTTTGGGCGCCGGAAGAGTTGCCAGATCAGGTACTGCCGCCCACTGATGGCGCTGCCGCCCCCTGCCAGAAGCAGCGACAGAGGGAACGGTGCGACGATGAGGGCCATACAAGCGATGGACAGCGCAACGTCCCGCAGGCGCGTGCGAAGCTCGGGCGATAGGGCGAGATAGATATAGATCGATGCCAGCAACACGATGCCCGTTTCCTTGGCCAGGATGGTCAGGCCCATCGCCGCACCCGCGCCGTAGAGCCAGGCGGGATGGCGCGACTTGGACAACCTCGCCAGGAGATAGAGGGTCAGCGTGGCGAACAGGGTCATCGGGCCGTCCAGCAGCATCTGCCGCGTCACCACCACGTGGTAGGGCATTAGCGCCAGGAACCATGCCGACAGCAAGCCCACGGTGTGGCCGTAGAGCTCGTCGCCAAGGCGATACACGACGTAGATTGTCGCCACTCCAACGGCCACGCCGAGGAGCCGCCCCAGCAGATCGCTCACACCCAGCCGAAGGACCAGGGCAAGCGCAGACTGGTACAGCAGTGGGTGAGCTCGGAAGATAGGGAACATGCCGCTGAGCACGGGGTCACCGGCGAGGGCTGCCGCCTGTCCTGCGTACACCGCCTCGTCGCTGTTGAGCCCCAAGGCGTTGATCTGCCACAAGCGCAGCGCCGTCCCCGCGCCTAGAACCGCTCCCAGCACTAGGCGGTGCAGTGCCCTGTCGCTCAGGCGGATTTCGGCTAGCGACTCTACCCTCGCACCGCATCGGTTCAGAAGTCTACCCGCCTGGCTGGCCTGGACATGCCCCCCGGCGCTTGAGACCCGCGTGACAGTCAACCTCTGATCCCGGTCATGCATCCCTGGCGGATCCCTCCCCGACGATCTCGGGTATGCGCTTCCACCAGTCCAACCGGCTGCTTCGAAGCAGCGTTGCCGGGCACTCACCAAAGGCAGAAGATACGATTTGCTGCTCTTCGGTCCGCAGGTCGCGGCCGTTCAGCTCGCGCAGGAAGCCTTCGATGGCTTGGTACGGTGGGAACCCGTATGCATCATCACAGTTCTCGAACAGGACTTGGATGGCTTCGTCCGCCGGCATACACCTCTCACCGTCCTCGCCTCGTTCGATCACGAACATGCCGGCCACGCGTGATTCGCGCCTGACCGTCACAGACGGTATCAGCCGCTGCACGTGGTACTTGGGCGGCGGGACAAGCCACTGGATCAGGGCGTTGATGGTGGCCATGGGTAGGTTGGTATCAGCCAGCAGCAGCGCCACCCTGCGCGAAGGTCGGGAGTGCACCCGACTCTGCAGCAGCAACTTGACACTCTCCGCTCTCGAGAGCGCTTTGGGATTGACGGCGCTGACTGTGTGCTGGCTGATCGTCAGCGGCTTGGGGTAGGTCAGCACTCTCCCATTCGCGTCTACGATGGTCAAGTCGTCAGCGATGAAGCTTGCGCTGTTCGTGGTGCTGAGAATGCGCAGTATGGTGGTTGTCTTCCCAGTGTCTGTTCTGGCGGTGATCAGATAGGCAGCTCCGTCGAAATCCAGGCAAGCGCCGTGGACGAGTGCGTAGCCTCGGGCAACCAGGACCCAGCGCAGTATTGGCTCCACGACGTTGGTGTAGAGAACATGCGGGGATCGCCTGAGGAAAGGACTGACGTCTACTTCGATGCTCTCGCCGACAGTGATCTGCGCCGCAAAGCCAAGTGGCCCCAGCCCTTCGTCGTACACAATGCGGCGGACTCCCGCCCGCTCAACTGTGCCTTGGCGATGCCCACTGATTCCCCCCACGCGCACACAGATGGTGGGCTTGTCCACCGGGTCTCGAGTCCGGAACTCAGCCAGCTCCGGCAACCAGCTCTGCGAGCCGACGCTGACGATGCCATGAATATCAAAGTCGAACTGTTGAGACATGAACCTCTCCCTGGCCGCAGGCCGCCGGCCAAGAACGATCAAGCGGGGCAGAAGGTGGGCCTAGGGCCCAGGCAGATGCTCACGCGGGAACGACTTGAGCCAGATCCACTTCCCTGCCATTACGTACCGCAGCCAGGCCAGCATCCCAAGTGAGAGAATGTTTGATACCAGGTAGTGCCAGCCCAGATCGGATGTCAGGACGTGGATGACAGGCCCCCGCAACATCAGCGCTGCCACGTTCACCAGCCAGAACATGCCGAAGCGCTCCAACAGCACCCCCTGCCGGCCGCCGTCTCGGAACACCCAGGTCTCGGTCAAGGCAAAGTTCCACAGTGTCGAGCCTTGCGTCGCAACTGCTGCCGAGACCAGATAATGGTACCCAGCCGCCTCGGTGCACAGCGCCATGACCAGGCTGTTCACCAATAGGCCCGAAAGACCCACTGCCACAAACCGAGGGAAGCGCAGGTTGGATAGACGCCAATACTGACCAAGCAGGTGTCTGGCCTCACCGAACCCAGCCTTGCTTGAACCAGCAAACCGCCTGCCGAACTTGAAAGGCGTCTCCGAGACAGTCAGCCATGGGCAGCCAATCAGGATCTCCAGCAGGATCTTGAACCCGCGAGGCTGAAGGCGTCGGACATCAATCCTGCGCTTGCGCACCAGGAAGAATCCGGTCAGCGGATCGGAGACGTTGTGCAAGCGCCGCCAGAATACGATCCGCGTGGCAATGGCCAGGACTCGCGACACGACGGAGCGATACGCCCCCAGACCGGCGGCGCTTCCGCCTCGGGCAAGTCGGCTCCCCAGCACCAGATCGACTCCGCTGGAGTCCGCTTGTTTCAGCATGCGCGGGATCAGTTCCGGTGGATGCTGCAGGTCAGCATCCATCACGCAGACCCAGCGGCCACGCGCGGCGCCGAATCCTTCCACCACGGCTCCGCCTAGACCGCTGGACCGGCGACCTGCAGGGCGCACCACCACGGACACTGGCATGGAGAACTGATCTCGGAGCTGCCGTATGCGCTCAGCCGTGTCATCCGTGCTGTCATCAACGAACACGACCTCGGCTGAGATTCCAGCTAGTGCTCGCTCCAGACGGACCAGCAGCGGTTTGACGTTCCCCGCCTCGTTCCTAGTGGGCACAACAACAGATATGAGCATCTTGACGCTGGCCTCCTGACATGTAGCGTAGGTTGAGGTTCGAAGGCAGAGCAGTCACAGCACCGCCTCCCACGGGTGCAGACATGCGCCCACCTAGGAACCGCGCGACGGCTGCGTATCCCGTATCCTCCGGGCATACTGACCCTTTCAGATCGGCCAAGCCTGGAGGGGCAGCCTGAGCCACGACTCTGGCTGAGGGATGCCCTCACAATGATGTGGCGCGCCTGCGTTGTCCCGGTCCCGACTCCGCTCACCTATACAGAAGAGTTGCCCTTCATATGCTTCAAAGCTACGCGATAGATTCCGATACGCTCTCTATCATGCAGGCAAGAGGCTTAGGAACTGATGCCTGGTTCCCCAGGACCCATCACGGAGTGGTGCACTCTGCCGCTGTCGCCACCCTACAGCCCGACCCAAGGCGCCTCAGCAGCTACTGCCTCGCGAATCCTCCTCCCTGGTCATCTCTGTCGTCGTCATCATCCTCGTCATCATCCTCGTCGTCATCGTCAGGGTCGTCGGGATCATCGTTATCATTTTCATTGTCGTCGCCATCATCTTCCGGAGTCGCTATGGGCTCAGGTGTCTCTGTGGTTCTTCTGTCTCCGTTGGCTCCGGCGTCTCCGTTGGTTCTTCTGTCTCTGTTGGCTCCGGCGTCTCTGTCGGCTCTGGCGTGTCAGTCGGCTCCTGCGTCTCCGTTGGCTCCGGCGTCTCCGTTGGTTCTTCTGTCTCTGTTGGCTCCGGCGTCTCTGTTGGCTCTGGCGTGTCAGTCGGCTCCTGCGTCTCCGTTGGCTCCGGCTTCTCCGTCGGTTCCTCTGTCTCTGTTGGCTCCGGTGTCTCTGTAGGCCCTGGCGTGTCAGTGGGCTCCGGCGTGTCAGTGGGCTCCGGCGTCTCCGTCGGCTCTGCCGTATCAGTCGGTTCCCGCGTCTCCGTTGCCTCCGCACCGTCCTCTAGGTCGGGTGTCTCCGTCGGCTCGTCCTCCTGTCGCGTCACAACAGGAACGGACACCGACCTGACCGGTGCGGG
>JBFEPU010000107.1:0-8891 GCA_041549915.1 Anaerolineae bacterium
ACAGACTATGTGTTCGACGGAACAAAGCGCCAACCATACTGGGAGTGGGACAGGCCAAACCCGCAGAGCGTCTACGCGCGCTCGAAATGGGCTGGTGAGTACTACACACAGAGCCTTCTGACCAAGTTCTACATCGTACGCACGGCCTGGCTGTACAGCCGCACTGGCAGAAGCTTTGTGACACGTGTGCTTGAGCTGGCCAATGAGCGCGACGAGCTGCACTATGTGACCGATGAAGTCGGGTCTCCCACCTACGCTGCAGACCTCGCTGAAGCCGTCACCAAGCTCATTGCCCATCCCCTCTACGGCATCTACCATTTTACCAATACCGGAGTCTGCTCGCGCTACGAATGGGCCAAGGCCATCCTCGAATTCGCCGGCCGTCCTGACTATCCCCTCTTCCCGACACAGGGCTACGAGCGGCCGGCCAAAGTACCTGCCAGATGCGAGCTCCGCAACTTCTGTGGGGAAACGCAGCTGGGTATCACCTTGCGTCCCTGGAAAGAGGCGCTCAAGGATTGCTTCGGTGAGGCCTGAGACGCTGTCTGTCATCATTCCCAGTTGGAATGGCGCTAGGTTGCTGCCCGCTTGTCTTGACTCTCTTCGATCTCAGACCTATGAGCATTTGGAGGTGATCGTTGTAGACAATGCCTCAACCGACGAGTCGGTCCCTGTGGTTCAACGGAGCTATCCAGAGGTGAGACTGGTGCCCTTGACCGAAAACCGGGGCTATACTGGTGCGGTCAACGCCGGCATCGAGCGGGCTAAGGGGCAGCTCCTCTCGCCCGTCAATCAAGATGTGGAAGTCCATCCGCGCTGGGCCGAAGAGATCGCTCGAGCCGCCCGGCGTCACCCGGAGGCAGGAGCCATCGCCTGCAAGATCATGCTCTTTGATCGGCGTGACCACTTCCACTCAGCTGGGGACAGCTTTCGCGCCGACGGCCTGCCACTCAACCGTGGCGTCTGGCAAGAGGATCAAGGCCAGTATGACGTCGGCACAGAGGTGTTCGCCGCCTGCGGCGGTGCAGCCGCATATCGACGGCACGTCTTGGATCAGATAGGGTGGTTCGATGAGAGCTTTTTCATGTACTGCGAAGATGTTGACATCGCGTGGCGACAGCAACTGGCGGGCTGGCCCACGATCTTTGCACCGCATGCGGTTGCCTACCACCACTTGAGCGCCAGCGGTGGAGGCGTGACGGCAAGCTACTTCACGGCGCGGAATACCATCTACGTGATCGCCAAGAACATCCCCGGCACGCTACTGCGCAAGTACTGGTCAGCCATCCTGGCGGCGCAGTTACGAATCGCCAGCGATGCCCTCATGGCATGGCGTGGCGCGGCAGCACGCGCCCGTCTTCGCGGCCAACTGGCGGGCTTTCTCACGTGGCCGCGAATGCTCAGCAAGCGGCGCGCCATACAGCGTGCCCGCCGCGTGTCCATCGAGCACTTGGAGGGTCTCCTGGAACCGATTGACTGAAGGGTGCGTCCTGGGCTATGATACGCACAGGCCACTGATGCCAGAGTGCACCACCACAACAACTGTGTGGGAGATGGCAACATCAAAGAGACCGAGACGGGACCATACCTGAGTGTCGTTGTGCCAGCCTACAACGAAGAGCAGCGTTTGCCGCAAACACTGCACAATATCATGACCTTTCTGCGGACCAAGACCTATTCTGCTGAGATTATCGTTGTCGATGATGGGAGCGCGGACAACACGGCGCAGGCCGTCGAGGAGTTTGCAGCTAGTCAGCCTATCGTCAAGTTGATTCGCAACGAGCATCGCGGAAAGGCCTATGCCGTGCGCACCGGTGTACTTGCCGCGCACGGAGAGCATGTGCTGTTCACGGACGCCGATGGAGCCACCCCGATTGAAGAGGTAGACAAGCTGCTGCCTTACCTTGAAGGGGAACACGATGTGGCTATTGCGTCCCGCGAAGGCCTCGGCGCCAGGCGCTACAACGAGCCTGCCTATCGCCACCTGATGGGCCGGGCATTCAATCTCATCGTGCGTTCTGTCGCCGTGCGAGGGATACAAGACACTCAGTGCGGCTTCAAGGCCTTCCGGCGCAAGGCTGCAAAAGATCTGTTTCGCAACATGCAGCTCTATGGGGATGGGACCGGCGCCGTGCGGGGAGCAGTGGTCACCGCCTTCGATGTGGAGATTCTGTTTCTGGCTCAAAAGTGGGGCTACGCGATTGCCGAAGTCCCTGTGCAATGGCACTACGGAGCGGACAGCAAAGTGAACCCCTTGAAGGACTCGTGGCGCAATCTGCGCGATGTTCTGCGTGTGCGCTGGAACGACCTGTGTGGGCGATATCGCCCTGCGTAGCGTTTCCAGCGCATCAGGAGACACAGGCTGACCCATGGGCATCCCCAAGGCCACATCCCGGCTGGTCCTGACATTCATTCTGACCTCCTATATCAGTGTGGCCGCCTTCTATGCGGTGCAGACACCCAGGTGGCAGGCACCAGATGAACCTGCCCATTTCAACTACATAGAGCACCTAGCAACACAGGGCAGGTTCCCTGTTCTGGAAACCGGCGACTACCCACACGATTATCTCGAGGAGATAAAGGGTGCTCGCTTTCCCCCCCATATGTCCATAGCGTCCATCCGCTACGAGTCTCACCAGCCTCCTCTGTACTATGTGCTTGCGGCGTTCGTATACCGCCTGACCTCCCGACTGGGATTCGATCGACAATTCCTCGCTCTGCGGCTGTTTTCCGTTGTGCTGGGAGCTGTGGTGCTGTATCTAATCTACCGCCTGGTGCGCGCCGTTTTCGAAGCTATGGATGACGAGCCCGGCCGCCTCGCTCACGGCGAGTTCCTCGCTCTGGCTGCCGCTGCCTTTGCAGCCATCGTGCCCATGCACATCGCCATGACTGCCGCCATCAACAACGACACACTCGCGGAGCTCCTGCTGCTGTTGATCCTCTGGCAGGCCGTGCGGGACATCCGCAGTGGTCCCACCCACAGGCGTGCGATAGTTGCCGGAGTGCTGCTCGGCCTTGCCTTGTTGACCAAGACCACCCTCTACGTGCCAGCACTGGGCATCGTCGTCATCTCAGCGCTCCCTCAGACCAGATCCCGAGAGCATGACACAAGCATCGCGACGCTGACGAGCTCCCGATATCTGTTGTACGCTCTTGCCGTCTCTTTGCTCCTTGCCGGGCCGTGGTTCGCGCGCAATGCCGTGGTTTATGGGAGTCTTGATATCTTGGGTTGGCGAAGGCATGACATGGTGGTGACTGGCCAGTTGCGTACCACGGAGCTGCTGTCCCAGATCGGTCCAGTTGGCCTTGCAGAGCAGTTCGTGGTGACTACGTTCCGTAGTTTCTGGGCACAATTCGGTTGGATGGGCGTGCTCGTCGACGGCCGGCTGTATCAGGCCCTGGCGCTGCTGTCGATGGTGCTGGCGCTGGGTTTCGTGTCGTACGCTCTGCAACTGTGGCGAGGCGAGGTTCGGTTATCGGCCCGGCAAGGGCGTGCGTTGCTGCTCCTGGCAGTCTCGTTCGCACTCAGCCTGCTCACATACCTGGGGTACAACATCAAATTCGTACAGCATCAGGGACGCTACCTGTTCACAGCACTGGGACCCATCGCCGCCGGCGCAGCACTGGGCCTGGAGGAGATCCTGCGGTGGCGCACAGCGCGGCTGCTGGTGGTTGCTCTGCTGCTCTTCGCTCTGCTTCTGGTTGCACAGGGCGTCCTGGTTGGCGACCTGCGTGGTTGGAGCGTGGCACTTCTCCTTGTTGGAGCGGCGCTGCTGGCCGCTCTGCGGTGGCTGCCAACGGGTTGGCAGTGGCTTCCTCTGGCCAGTGCATATCTGTCGTTGTTGATCCTCAACCCGATTCTCGTTCGAAGTTATATCGTGCCGGCCCTGACCTTCACAGTTGCGGGCCGATGACGGCGCGCAGCCAGGGTCATGCCAGCGCACGTTCACGTATTTGGTCGAGCGACTTTGGTGCAGCAAAGCACCGAGCTTTCCGCATCGCGCCTAGTGTGCCATCGCATCCTGACTACATCAGGATTGATCGTCCAGAAAGGAGACAAGCTTGAGAGGCCGGCTCTGCATCTTCAGCGGGAGCGCACACCAGGAGTTGGCACAGGAGATATGTGCTCTGCGCGGCGTGCCTCTGAGTCCATCGACCACGACCCACTTTCACAACGACAACCTATACGTGCAACTGAACGAGAGCGTTCGCGAGCGCGACGTGTTCATCGTGCAACCCTTCTACCCCCCTCCCGTAAGCGACCGGATACTGGAGCTGCTCATGATGCTGGACGCGGCGCGTTCTGCGTCGGCCGAACGCGTCACGGCCGTCATACCGTACTTCTCCTATAGCCGCTCCGACAAGAAGGACGAGTCGCGAATCTCCATCGCTGGCCGGCTGATGGCCGATCTGCTTGCGACCGCTGGGGCACAGCGAGTCCTCACCATGACTCTTCATGCGCATCAGGTGCACGGTTTTTTCAGTGTGCCCACCGATCACCTGAGCTCCATGCCCGTTTTTGCCAGTTATTTCCAGGACAGGGATCTGACCGATACGACGGTGGTTACGCCAGACATTGGACACGCCAAGCGAGGAGCCAAGCTGGCGCGCAAGTTGGGGCTGCCACTGGCTGCTGTGAGCAAGAAACGCATCAGTGACGACAAAGTCGTCGTGGAAGGGCTGATCGGTAAAGTGCACGGCCAGCGGGTTATCCTGGCAGATGATGAAATCGCTGCCGGCACGTCGATGATTGAGGCAGTCAAGCTGTTGCTCAAGCACCGGGTCACAGAGGTCACCTTGGTTTGCACCCATGGCATCCTCTGCGGCCCCGCCATTGAGGACCTGGGCGCCATACCAGAGATCAAGAGCATCGTCACCACCAATACCCTTCCGATACCGCAGGAGAAGCGCATCAAGGGGATGGAGGTTCTATCTGTGGCGCCGCTGTTCGCGGAGGCTATCCGTCGCATCCACGAAGGGGAGACCATGCAGCCTTTGTTTGACTACTGAAGCAATGAAATGGGCCACCATTGCCGCCAAGAAGCGCATATTGGCCAGCGAACAGGGAGCGGTCATCAAGGACTGGGGCGGCAGGCTGCCCATCGCGCTGATCTACCCCAACACCTACCACGTGGGCATGTCTAGCCTGGCTCTCCAGAGCCTCTACAGCATGCTGAATGCCCGCCCAGACGTGGTATGCGAACGCGTCTTTCATGGCTATCGGCAACACGAACATGGTTCGGTTCCCCTGTCCCTGGAGACCCAGCGGCCCCTGGCGGAGTTCTCTGTACTGGCCACCACCTTCTCGTTCGAGCTGGACTATTTCAATTGGGTGGCACTCCTTCATGGTGCAGGCATCCCGCCCTTGTCTGCAGAACGTGATCGAGACGATCCCTTCCTGCTCGCCGGTGGGCCGGCCGTCTCTGCCAATCCCGCACCGCTGGCCGGGCTGTGCGATGCCATCTTCATTGGCGAGGTAGAAGAGATTCTTCCCCGTTTGCTGGACGCTCTCCAGGATGGCCTGACGGGCACCCGACACCAGCTTCTACAGCAATTGGCTGGCGTCCCCGGGGTGTACGTGCCGGCGCTGCAGAAGGCGGATGCGGCACCCCAGGTTCACCGCCAGTGGGTGAAGGACCTGAACCCCTATCCCACCCATACCTCGGTCTTTACCAAGTCTACGGAATTCGGCGACATGCACCTCATTGAGATCGCGCGCGGCTGTGGACGGGGCTGTCGATTCTGTCTGGCCGGATGCTTGTACCGGCCACCCCGCGAGCGAAGTGCAGCGAGTCTGCTGGAACAGGTACGCCTCGGGCAGTCCATCCGCTCCAAGATCGGCCTCGTATCTGCCGCGGTGTCGGACTATTCACAGATCGAGGAACTTGTCTCCGGTCTCCAGGAACACGGCATGCAGATCTCTGTGTCCTCTCTGCGTGTGGATCCGCTGCCAGACATACTGCTCAGCGCGCTGGCGGCTAGTGGCGCACGGACCCTGACAGTGGCCCCGGAAGCAGGCTCCGAGCGACTGCGGTCGGCGATCCGCAAGCCCATCAAAGATCAGGACTTTCTCGACGCCGCTACAGCGGCATCCAGCTATCACTTTGCAGAACTGAAGCTTTACTTCATGATCGGCCTTCCAGGGGAACAAGACGACGACATTGCGGCCATCACCCAACTGGTGGAGGCGGTGGCCAAGGTGTTTCGAGGTCAGGTCGTAGCCAGCGTCGCGGCGTTTGTGCCCAAGGCGCACACTCCCTTTGAAAGGGAGTCCATGGCCCCGATTCACGTGCTGCGCGAGCGCATCCACACACTGCGCGGCAGCTTGCGAAAGATCGGGGTGCGCACAAAGGCCGATAGCATCCCCTGGGCCCGCGTGCAGGCAGTGCTCGCACGCGGTGACCAGCGTCTTGGTCCGGTGCTGGCGGGCCTACCATCGCCATCGCTTTCGGATTGGCAGCAGGCACTGCAGAAGCACGGCCTGGAAGACGAACAATACGTCCGCGCACGTGGACCAGACGAACAGCTCCCGTGGGACCGTATTGGAATGGAAGCAGCCCGCCGGCGAGTTGGAGACAGGAAGCGAGCCTGAAGAGTGGAGGACGAGACACCCTTGAGCGGCCCTATTGAGGAAGCGATCCGCGGCCTCGGAATGCGGCACACCGTACATAGGGGTGAAGCCGCCGGCGCAGAGGGCATCCGCGAGGCGATTGAACTGCACTGCGTGCAGCGAGTGGGCCACGGCTTTCGGGTCGCTGCACCACAGTGCATCACGCAGCTGTGTCCAACCAGCAACGTCTAGACAGTTGGCATCCCCAGCCTGGCTGAACATCCCATTGACCGTCATACGAAAGAGAGTCTGCCGCTGACTGTGAAGACGGACGCACCAACGACCTCGAGCATCACATCCACTCAGGAGTATCCACGCCTGGTCCGGCAGTTTGGCTGGAGGCTAGGCCAGAACCGGCGCACAGTTTTGACTGCTACAGCCGGGTTGTTGCTGGCCGAGCATAGAGAGGCAGCCCTGCACTGCACGATTCTTGACCGCTGGCCAGACCCATGATCAGACGGTCAAGGAATGGTGTAGTTTTCTACCAATTTGAGTCGCTGGCCCAGCACGCGCAAGTCACCCACGCGGTCTTTACACGGCTGGGCGGCAAGAGCAGCGGCGACTTCAGTAGCCTCAATGTCGGGCAGGAGCTCGGAGATGACCCACCCACAGTGCAAGAGAACCTTCATCTTATCTTCCAGACATTGGGTCTGAATTCCGCCCGTGTAGCGACAGCTCGCCAGGTTCACGGTGCGCGCGTAACTGTGGTAGGTGCAGACCAGAGAGGCACACCACAGCCACAGACCGACAGTCTGATCAGCGCGGAACCCGGCACCTGCCTGCTGCTGCGGTTCGCCGACTGCCTGCCCCTCATGCTGTACGATCCTGTCCGCCGCGCGATCGCCTTGGCTCACGCAGGGTGGCGCGGTCTCGTTGCCGGCGTGGTCAGGAACACAGTGCTGAGGCTGCAGCATGCATTCGCATGCCGGCCGAGGGACCTGGTGGCGGGTCTCGGCCCCACAATTGGGCCCTGCTGCTATGAGGTCGGGCCAGACCTGATCTTGAAGTTGCAGCGGGTCTTCGACGACCCACGCCAGTTCCTGCTTCCTCAGCCACCGGGAACGCCGCACTTCGACCTACCTGGGGCTGTCCGCTGGCAATTGCGTCAGGAAGGCGTGCAGCAGATCGAAGCCAGTGGCATGTGCACGGCCTGCCACACGGACGAGTTCTTCTCCCATCGTGCGGAGCAGGGCCGTACCGGTCGCTTTGCGGCTGTGCTGGCGCTGCGAACACTCTAGGTGCTCGTCCCAGGCCGTGACTCTCGGGACAGTGGCCGCAAGTGCCGACCCCGCATCTTTGACTGCAAGTTATTCTTGCAGTATGCTATCTGGATATTAGGTCGACACCATGGATTGAAGGCTGCGGCATCAGAGGCGAGACCGCAATCCAGCACAGAGAGGTGCCAATCGAGAGAAAGGGGGCTACAACAATGCTAGACCAGGGTGATCTTGCCTTTGTCGGCAGCGGCGTGATGGCAGAGGCCATGATCAGGGGAATCCTCAAGCAAGAACTGCTATCGCCCGAGCGCATCATCGCCGCCGGCCCACGTTCTGAGCGCGGGCGGGAGCTGCAGAAGCGGTATGGAGTTCGATGGACCACCCAGAACACGGAAGCCGTCGAGGACGCTGAAGTGGTCGTGCTGTCCGTCAAGCCGCAGGTGATGCCCAAGGTTCTACCCGAACTTCGCGGGCACATCAAGCCCGATGCCTTGGTGCTCTCTATAGCGGCGGGTGTCCCCATTCGTGCCCTTCGAGAAGGATTGTCTCACGACGCCGTGGTACGCTCCATGCCAAACACCCCGGCACAGGTGGGAGCAGGAATGACCGTATGGACCATGTCAGAGCGGACCACCCAAGAGCAACAGACCCAGGCACAGTCGGTCCTTGCGGCACTTGGTGAGGAGATCCTGGTCGAAGACGAAATCTACCTCGACATGGCCACCGCCTTGAGTGGCACTGGCCCTGCCTACGTTTTCCTGTTCATGGAAGCCCTTATCGACGCTGGCGTGCATCTCGGGTTCTCGCGCCGGATCTCGGAAAAGCTGGTGATGCAGACTGTGTTGGGATCAGCACTGTTTGCCATGGAATCGGGGGCTCACCCAGCCGAGCTGAGGAACATGGTCACTTCGCCTGGCGGCACGTCTGCCGAAGCACTGTATCAACTGGACAAAGGTGGACTGCGGACTGTCTTGTCCCGAGGTGTCTGGGCCGCGTATCAGAGATCACGGTCTCTGGGAGGAGGAGAGGAGCGAGCGGAGACAAATGATGAGTCTTTATCGCCT